>JBDLWG010000615.1:0-6943 GCA_039804385.1 Bacteroidota bacterium | reverse complement strand
TTTGTCCACAAATTCGATAATCTTCATCCGTAGCGGATGTGCTAACGCGCGCAACACATCGGACGACACCTGCAACTTCTCGTTGTTGATGTTAACCTTCGCTTTTCTCATAGGAACACAGCAAAAAAGGAATGTTACGGTGCTACGCACCTCGAAAATGCGGTTTTGAATCCCATTTTCTACAAATATTGCGGTGCGATGCACCTTTTAATGGGGTTTGTTGCTCGTTTTGCTACAAATGTTGCGGTGCTATGCACCTTTTTATTTTGTGAAATGATTTAAATACCGATAATAATTCTGTGGGTAATGGATAGGGTTGCAACCTCGCCGACCTTTTGGATAGGTTCTCGAATCTTCGTTTTAAATTAAAAGCGGAAGTGGTGGAAAAAAGTGCGGCAAGTTTCAACTTGCCGCACTTTGGGCTCGAATCTTCGTTTTGAATTAAAAATTGGTGGAAAAAAGTGCGGCAAGTTGAAACTTGCCGCACTTTGGGATGCAATCTTCGTTTTGAATTAAAAAACGGAAGCGGTGGAAAAAAGTGGGATGCAATCTTCGTTTTGAATTAAAAACAGAAGTGGTGGAAAAAAGGTGCCACTTATTATTTTCCTTTTTTGGATTTCGGGCGTTCTTTTTGCGCTTTCAAAGTTACTGGAATTAAGATAGTATTATTTTCTATATTTGATTCTTCAAAACGGTGGTATGGGTCGATTTCAATCATCAAATAATATAATCCATCATACGTATTCGGGGGAATGCGAATCATTTGTCCTTCATAATTCAAACCATACCAATCAATCCCGCCGACAGAAATCCCTTGTCTATCGGGGTCATCACAGGTTTTGTAACCGCCCGCGCCGTAATTCAACATATTGCGTTCCGTTAAAAAACCACCTTTCCCGTCTTGACAATTGTTCAAACGACTGCTGCAAAACTGCATATCCCAAGCGCAAAAACTCGCTTTTTCGGCTTCACCAATCACTTTCCAATCATGCGGGTCTTTTTTGCCCTCGATTTTTTCCAACAAATGATAATGTGCATAATCGTCTGCGTGAAAATGATTGTGTCCTGGTTTATTGTCAAAAGCGATTTTACCAGCATCGCGTTGTCGCATAGAAATCACCCCTTTGTCCAAATTATAAATATTTTGTTTTATAATCTGTCGTGGAAAAGAGCCATCTTTGCACGGTTTGGAGGAATCATTGACCGTATCTTTGCCGCAATACCAAGCTCCGCGCCCTACAATTTCCAATGGACCTGAGCCAATATTGACCGTACTCACCTCAAATTGCAACATTCCATAGCCTTTTGCAGGGTCAAATGGGTGTTCCCACATGTTTTTGGCAGTACTTTCTTCCAAAACGGTGATGTCGGGCAATAACTCACATTTTGTTTTATCATTGGGGCAACCACAACCCAAAGGCGTATTCGGTGTGCAACGCGTGAAATGACTTGCCGCAGGATTCTCACTAAATATCAAAGTCACTTTCTCGAAAGTGCCCATATCCTCTTTTTTCAAATCCTGTATGCGCAAACTCCAAATACCATTTGGATTCTGCCCATTATTGAAATTTTCAAACAAACCATCAGGTACGTATTCGCCTTCAAAAGGCGGTTTGGCACGAGAAATCTGCCCATTGAAGCCCGTTTGTGAAAATTCGGCATTCAAATAATCTTGACCATTCCGCCCATTTCGATTGCTAATCCAAACATTGGTGCTGTCGGGCGAAATCAAATCGATTTTTATATCTGAAATATAGGGGTGTTTGACGGTCAAAATCACTTTTTCCAATCCAAATTTTTCATTCATTTTGGCTGGCATCCCACTTACAGGAATGTAAATGATGAGGGGTTCATAATCCAATTCGGTATGGTCAGGGATTTTTTGCGTTTTTTCGACGGTTAATAAAACTTGCGCTTGGGCATGAAACCCAATACTCATACTGAGTAGAAATGCACATAATGTGTTGATTTTAAATAGATTATGCTTGTTTTTTAAAAACATTTTTATTGTAAATAGATAGTTAAAATGTAAAAATAACACTTTTTAGCGATTGGCAAAACTTGTTTGAATTAGGATTTATGGGATTTGTTGGATTCCATAAAGATTCCAACAAATCCCATAAATCCTAATTCAAACCGCACTAATTAAATCGATTTTCTTCTCTCATATCTGCAATAACGCTATATGCATCGCCTTTATGTTTCAAAATGCTGCTCCACAAGCGACTTGTTGGGAATCGATGCAAATAATTTTTATCCATATCTGCCACAATCCAAGTTTTGTCATCAAATTCGCCTTTCAATTGACCCGCATCCCAACCCGAATAGCCCACAAAAAAACGAACTTCATCCAAAGGCAATAATTTAGAAGTCAATAAAAATTTAAGTTGTTCAAAATTGCCGCCCCACCACAGGTTTTCTGCTATCAGCACACTGTCATCCACCAATTCGCCCGCACTGTGGATGAAATGCAATGTATTGGTTGCGACAGGACCACCATAATATAACGGCACATCCGCCACTGGTAAAGTGGTAAATTGATTCAAACTCACATCATCCAAAGGGCGATTGAGGATGAAACCCATGCTGCCCCAAGCGGCGTGCTGCGTGATTAGAATCACCGCCCGCCGAAAATATGGGTCATCTAAAAACGGTTCGGCAAGGAGCAATTTCCCAGATTCAACGGTTTCATAAGTGGTCATAAATATTATATCAGTTTTTAATTGAACGACAAATGTAAAACATGTTTCCCATGTATGCAAACGTTTTTTGCACAGTATTTGCATAGAATTGGGTTGACATTCACTGCACACATTGCCTTAGAACTTCATTCCTTCATGAATCGTTATCAAATTATTATTTTTTGTTGCTTGTTGATGCAACAAAGCATTGCAATTGCCCAAATTGCACCCTTATCGAATGCCGATACGACGCAAAATCGCGTTGCAACTTATAATCGTTTTGGGGCTTGGATTTGGAAAATTGATTATACGGGCATGTCCCATACGCAAATGGCGGATAAATTGGCGGCACTTGGAGTCAAACGGGTGTATATAAAGGTGTCGGACGGCAGGCTTGAACTGGATAAATTCCCTGAATTGAGCCAAACGCAAACTGTCGAAATCTATAAAAAACGCGGCATTGAACCTTGGGCTTGGTCGTACAATTACCCTGATAATGAAGCGGCACAAGCCACTGTGTTGACTCGCGCCGCAAAAATGGGGTATTTAGGATACGTTTTGGACATCGAAATTGAGTTTGATGACCAACCTGTAGCGTTGAAAAAACTTTTCGTTGCTTTCGACCAAGCAAAGCAAAATGCGGTTAAACAAGGTTTTATAAATAATAATTTTAAATTATATTGTACGACTTGGGGCAATCCTGGCGTACATCGGATGTCGGTCGGCATCATTGATAAGTATGTGGATGCACACATGCCCCAAACGTATTTGGAAGAATGGAATACGGGGCTGAAAGACCCTGCGGCGGTGATTCGCAAGGTCAATGCTGAATATCGGCGCATGGGCGCGGTCAAACCGATTCATCACATTGCTTCTTTGCAACGCGGAACGTTGCAACTGCGCCAATTGAATGAATTTATGGTGGCTTCTGGAGCCGAAACATCCATTTGGCGCGTTCCCGGACATGGAATTCCAACCCGTTTTTGGGAAACTTGGAGCAAAGTGAATTGGAATCATCGGTTTGAAACCAATACGAATATCGAAAAAAGACCCAATGATACATTACAAAAGGTGTCAATTGCAGCAATCGCGCCCGCACCACCGAAATTAAGGCAGCCTGCCAAACCCATTTTGACTGAATTTATGGTTTTCCCCAATCCATTTGGCAATCAAATTACGATTCGGTGCAATCGGGTGGTGGAAAAAGATTTTTTTATTCAAATTTCAGACGGACTTGGGCAAGCGGTTCATTTCACAAAATTGGCGGCGGGCAATCAAGAAATCGTGATTTTCACCGCACCATGGCAAGGAGGCGCGTATTATTTGCAAATTTTTAATAAAGAAGGGTTTCAACGATTTCAATTATTGAAATTATAATGTATTCTTATCGTACAACAGCCTTTGGAGGGTCAGCAATTTCCGCTTTGGAAATTTTTGAAATAGGATGCGTATGATTTGAAGGATAAAAAGGATCTTTTGAGTTCAAATTTGCGCTTTTCAACTGAAAAGTTCCTTAAAATCCTTGAAATCAGAAGCATCCTATTTCAAAAATTTTCCAAAGCGGAAATTGCTGTTGGAGTGTTTAAAACCCTCCAAAGGCTTGATAATCAGCATTTTATAATAATTTTCTTCCTAATTGATTTGGATACTTGGAGAAATGTATTGATTTTGACTTGATTTCTCCAAGTATCAATTTGGATACTTGGAGAAATGTATTAATTTTGACTTGATTTCTCTAAGTATCGATTTGGATACTTGGAGAAATCGACTTTAAAAGAACTCATTTCTCCAATTATCCCAAAATAGCAATGATAGAAATTATCGGCAGAAGCAAAGAAAAAGCGCGTTTAGACAAAATGATGCAATCTAATCAAGCAGAATTTTTGGCATTATACGGGCGCAGACGCGTTGGAAAAACGTTTTTAATTCGTCAATATTTGAAAAAAAACCTCGTTTTTGACCTTTCGGGTACAAAAGATGGTTCCAAAAAACAACAAATTCAGAATTTTTTCTCGGAGTACCTTTCCCGTACCAAAGGACAACTTTCGACTCAATTGCCGACTTCATGGCAAGCTGCTTTTCACGATTTGGCAATCTACCTTGCGCAATTGGCGGATACAGCGACCAAACAAGTCGTTTTTTTAGATGAAATGCCTTGGTTAGACACGCCTAAATCGGAATTTATAGCTGCTTTAGAATTTTTTTGGAATCAACATGTATCCAAAATGGATCATATCTTGTTAATCGCGTGTGGTTCTGCATCGTCTTGGATTCGGAAAAATCTTATACAAGCTCGCGGCGGCTTATACAATCGAGTCACTCAACGGATTCGATTGGCTCCGTTTAACTTGTATGAGTCGAATCTTTTTTTGCAAAGTATGGGTGTCTATTTGCCACAATATCAAGTACTTGAATTATATATGGCAATGGGCGGTATTCCATTTTACTTGAAGGAAGTCGAAAAAGGCAAAAGTGCGACTCAATTGATTGATGAAATTTGCTTTTCAACACAGGGTTTGTTGACGGAGGAGTATGCACAATTATATCATTCACTCTTTCGGAATGCCGAAATACATATTACGATTATTGAGGCACTCGCGGCGCATCCACAAGGCATGACGCGAACCGAAATCGCAACAACAACCCAAATCGCAGAAAGTCCCTTGTCCAAAACATTGGAAGAATTAGTTGAATGTGATTTTATCACTTTATTTGAACCCTTGTTGAACAAGTCGAAAACGGCTCTTTTCAAATTGACGGATTTATATTCGCTCTTTTACTTGAAATTTATCCAACATCACAAAGGCGCAGGTGCTAAAATTTGGGAACAATTGGGGCAACAAACGACTTACAAAGCATGGAGTGGCTACGCTTTTGAGAATATTTGTATGATGCACACCGACCAAATTAAAGCTGCTTTGGGCATTAGTGGCGTTTTTACAAAACATCATTCCTGGAAATTCAAAGGCAATGATACCTTACCTGGCGCACAAGTAGATATGGTCATTGACCGCGCTGACCAAATTATCCACTTATGTGAAGCTAAATTCACAAAAGAAAATTTTGCTATTAACACAACTTATGCACAACATTTGAGGTTGAGAAAATCCATTTTTAAACAAGCAACCTTGACGAAAAAAGGCGTATTTACGACCCTTTTAACGACTTATCCTGCCCTGAAAAATAAGTATTATCTTGAAGAAGTGGATAATGAAATTACGATGGAGCAGTTGTTTCAATTTTGAATGAATCGCAAGTTTTTTTTTTAAAATTGCCAAAAAAGCACTAAATTTGCACAACGGTTAACCATTTGTTATGAATTTCATTCAAAAAATAGTTGGATTTTTCAATCCGCCCAAAAAAATCAACGTTGTAAAGTGTATCACGGAGCAATGGACGATTCCTTCTCGGTTTTTAGACCGCTTGGTGCAAGTGCGCGTGTGGATGCCGCCGCGTTATGCGAAAGACAAAGATATTCGGTATCCCGTTCTTTTTTTCAATGATGGACAAGATATGGCTGCGGTCGGCGTACCCGAAGTGTTGGAAAACGGGTTTGCGGATCAATCCATTACGCCCTTTATTCTAATCGCTGTTTCTGCGTCTGACAACCGCATCCGCGAATACGGTACGGCATGTCAACCCGATTATAAAGGCAGAGGCGATTTAGCAAAAGATTATAACTCATTCGTTATCAGAGAGTTAGTGCCTTTGGTGCGCAATCGGTATCGGTGCAAAGTTGAAACTTCAGCAACGATTTTTGCAGGATTTTCGTTGGGTGCTTTGTCTGCGTTTGATTTGGTTTGGGGCAATCCAAAGATTTTTGGGAAAGTGGGCGTGTTTTCGGGTTCTTTTTGGTGGCGTTCGGAGGAAGCGACCGATGATAATCCTGATAAACACCGCATCATGCACGCCTTAGTACAGGCGAGTCCGCCGCGCCCAAATATGAAATTTTGGTTGCAAACAGGCACAAACGACGAAACAGAAGACCGAAATAACAATGGAATCATTGATTCGATTGATGACACCTTAGATTTAATCAATCTATTATCGGCAAAAGGATATAAACCGCATGAAGATATTCGCTATACCGAAGTCGAAGGCGGCGAACATAATGCGCAAACGTGGAAAAAAGTATTGCCTGCTTTTTTAAAATGGGCAGTGAATCCATAAGCTATACTTCACATACGATAGTTTTTCGATACAATTGGAACACGGATGACGCAGATTGGGGGGATTTTTGCGGGTTTTTTTTATAAAAAATT
>JBDLWG010000614.1:0-4694 GCA_039804385.1 Bacteroidota bacterium | reverse complement strand
TCATTGAGTTTAAAAATGAAACAGCAAACGAAATTACACGTAAAAATGAGCATTTAACGAAAATCGGTTATGAAAACTACGGAAAAGATACTTTGTAGTTAAATTTATCCTATTTTTGCGTTACCTATGGAAACCTATGAGGATTAAACCTTATAGGTTTTTATTTTTTGTTGTACCTAATGCATAAAGCCCTATTCAATTAGGGAAAAAAGACCTTTTAGAGAGCGATAAATAATATTTTTGATTTTTTTGCAAAAAAATCAAAAATATTATTTATCGCTCTCTGCCCCCTTTTTCGGGCGCGAAATTTCCCTAATTGAATAGGACTTAATGCACTAACCAAATATAAATCAAATTGTTATGATTGTAGGCGTTCCAAAAGAAATTAAAAGTAATGAAAATCGGGTTGCCATGACACCTGCGGGCGTGATGGAATTGACGCGTAAAAAACACACAGTCTATATCCAAACGGATGCAGGAGAAGGCAGTGGTTTTGCGGATTATGAATATGAATCCGCAGGAGCTGTTATCCTGCCGACGATTGAAGCGGTCTATGCGATTGCGGAGATGATTGTGAAGGTGAAAGAGCCAATTGAATCGGAATATGCGTTGATTCGACCACATCACTTGTTGTTTACGTATTTCCATTTTGCCTCTTATCAACCTTTGACGCAAGCAATGATTGCGTCGAAAGCCACTTGTTTGGCGTATGAAACGGTGGAATTGCCTGATAGAAGCCTGCCTTTATTGATACCAATGTCGGAAGTGGCGGGTCGAATGGCGATTCAAGAAGGCGCAAAGTATTTGGAAAAACCCGTCAAAGGGCGCGGTATTTTATTGGGCGGCGTTCCGGGTGTGCCTCCCGGCAAGGTTTTGATATTGGGCGGCGGCATTGTTGGGACGCAAGCGGCAAAAATGGCAGCAGGATTGGGCGCGTTAGTGACGATTTTGGATGTTAATTTACAACGATTGCGTTATTTGTCGGACATTATGCCCAATAACGTGATTACGATGCACTCTAACGAGTATAATATTCGACAATTGGTGGTTAATCATGATTTGATTGTTGGGGCGGTATTGATTCCGGGAGCCAAAGCACCGCGTTTGATTACCCGCGATATGTTGAAAATGATGCGTCCAGGAACGGTTTTAGTCGATGTTGCGGTCGATCAAGGTGGGTGTATTGAGACTTGCGAACCCACGACCCATGATAATCCAACCTATATTGTGGATCATGTGGTGCATTATTGTGTGGCGAACATGCCAGGCGCAGTGCCTTACACCTCAACGATTGCATTAACAAATGCGACTTTGCCCTATGTGACTTTATTGGCGGATAAAGGTTGGAAGCAAGCCTGTAAGCAACGGAGTGATTTGAAATTGGGTTTGAACATTATCAATGGACAGGTGGTCTATAAAGGAGTGGCAGATGCGTTTCAATTGCCGCTGGAAGAAGTAAATCGATTTTTATAATACTTAAATCAATCATTTTCAATGAATTGCGTTTGCAATTTATTGAAAATGATTGATTTTTATAACTATTCAAGAGCGTGATTTTCAATATTCAGCCAACGGAGAAAGAAATTTTTCAAATCATTCGGCAAACGGCGAGTGAATTAGGTTTTCCTGCTTACATTGTCGGCGGTTATGTGCGCGACCGACTTTTGGCGCGTCCGTCGAAAGATATGGACATCGTTTGTATCGGTTCAGGGACGCAATTGGCGCAAGCGGTGGCAGATAAACTATCGCCTAAGCCCAAAGTTGCTATTTTTCAACGATTTGGAACGGCAGCATTTCGACACAAATCGTTGGAAGTGGAATTTGTAGGAGCGCGAAAAGAATCGTATCGGCACGATAGTCGAAAACCGACCGTTGAAGAAGGGAGTTTGGAAGACGACCAAAATCGACGCGATTTCACGATTAATGCGTTAGCCGTGAGCTTGAATGAGGCAGATTTTGGGACGATTTTAGATTCGTTTGGCGGCATCAGCGATTTAGAACGCAAAATATTGAAAACGCCGCTTGAACCAGGCAAAACTTTTTCGGATGACCCTTTGCGGATGTTGCGCGGGATTCGGTTTGCGAATCAATTGGGTTTTACCCTTGAAAAAGAGACGTTAGATGCGATTCCGTTGTTTAAAGAACGGATTAAAATTGTCTCCAAAGAACGTATATTAGTCGAATTGGAAAAGATTTTGGCAACCGATAAACCTTCAATTGGTTTAAAATTACTATACGAAACAGGTTTGATGCAATTGATTTTCCCTGAAATGGCAGCTTTGGCAGGGGCGGAATATCAAGAAGGCATGGGACATAAAGATAATTTTTATCATACGGTTCAAGTCGTGGATAATGCAGCTCGTCGTTCTAAAAATAATTGGTTGCGGTGGGCGGCAGTGATGCACGATATTGGCAAACCTGCAACGAAACGATTTGAAAAAGGCGAAGGTTGGACATTTCACGGGCATCAAGAATTGGGTGCGGCAATGATTCCTCGATTGTTCAACAATTTGGGTTTGCCAACAGACCATCGGATGAAATATGTTCAAAAATTAGTGAAATTACACCATCGTCCTGTTTCATTGACCAAAGAAACGATTACTGATTCGGCAATTCGACGACTATTATTTGATGCAGGCGATGATTTAGAAGATTTAATGTTGTTGTGTGAATCTGACATCACGTCTAAATCGCCCGATAGAGTGCGCCGATACATGAAAAATTATGATATTTTGAGTGTTCGATTGCGCGAAGTGGAGGAAAAAGACAAGATTCGCAATTGGCAACCGCCTGTTTCAGGCGAATTGATTATGGAAACTTTTGGGATTACGCCTTGTCGGGAAGTTGGGACGATAAAAAACGCGATTCGAGAAGCGATTTTGGATGGAGCGATTCCCAATGAATATGAACCTGCGTATCAATTTATGTTGCAACAAGGGCTGGCTTTGGGCTTGAAACAGCAATTGTAGGGTTTTTGAATTAGGATTTTTAGGATTGCAAGGATTTTTAAAGGATTGATTTTCAAGGATTTCTTAGTGGTCATTCAATTGAATCCTGTCGGGTTGATGGATGTACGGATTTCACGGATTTTCACGAGATTTTTACGGATAGTCGACTCTAAATCCCGTGAAAATCCGTGAAATCCGTACATCCATCAACCTGACAATCTTAACTTTACTTACTACTTAGGATTATCCACCAAATTTCCGCTTTGGAAAATTCTTGAAATAGGATGCTTATGATTTCAAGGATTTTAAGGAACTTTTGAGTTAAAAAGCGCAAATTGCAACTCAAAATATCCTTTTATCCTTCAAATCATACGCATCCTATTTCAAAAATTTCCAAAACGGAAATTGCTGACCCAATTCCAACAATTTCCCGACTACGAAGCGTTTTTTGCAATTCAATTATTTATAATTCGCCAAATACACTACTTTTAAACCGCATTTGGAGAATTATAAATTTATAATTCGCCAAATGAAGTATAAAAACAATCCATTTGGCGAACTATAAAATCAATCCAATATGAAATTAGCAGGGAGAATAGCAGAAATTGCTTTATTACAAAACCTTTTACAAAAAAATCAGTCGTCATTTGTAGCCGTTTATGGCAGAAGGCGGATTGGCTAATCGTTTAGCAACCTTTTATCGGCACGAAAGCACTCCATGACCATGACTCACAGATTTGCCCAAGCCCAATCCTGACGGCAATAGAATATTGGCTTCAAACGAAATATCGAACAAGAGCAATCGAGTCTGTTTGAATTTGGACGGGACTTGTTTCAAGATTTGGAGGATTTTGACTTCCAATCGAATCGGGATTTGCCAATGAATCGCTTTGGCAAATGCAATTATATTTGCTGCTAAAATGTGTTCTAATTGAAGCACTTTCTGAGCTTCCTCTGGCGTATCGAGCCATTTTTTGAAATTATCCTCATTCAACGCGAGCCAATTTTTAAGGAAATATTGTTGAGGAATTTCGAGCATTTTCAGTTCATGTTCGCGGACATAGAAATCTTTGATGCGCAATTCGTACGGTTTTCCACCCATTTCGAGCGTCCCTGAGGTTTGCAATAACAAATCTTTCAAGGCTTCGATTCCTTCTCCAAACGCCCAAAGCCCTGCCAATCCTTTCCATGCCCGATAATGCACTTGTGGATAACGGTAATGATACGCCTCTTTCGCGCCCCGATGATTGTGAAAACGCTCATCATCCCAACCAATGTGTTCGGCAATCGCCCCGCGCCAATGTCGCACCTGTTCAAACGCTAACGGAATGTCGAATTGAATCGCAAAAATTTTAATCCTTTTTTCGGTCATGTTGTCTTTTTTAGGAATGGATAGGTTCTAAATTGGCAAAATAAGAATTGTGCTGTTTTTTTGCCGTCTTTTTCTTCCAGCACAATGCGTTCTGTGGTACTGCTGATAACTGAAATCCCTTTTTTCTGGAGTAATCGCACTAAGGTAGCGGTGAAAGTCATTTCGCCCATCAAGTGAACGGTCGTCAAATTGGGATATGCTGTCATGATTTGTTTTAAATAACTTTTCGCTAAATCGGCAACTTCTTGCGTCGTCGCTTGAGGCGAAATTGGCGGAAACGCCCAATCGACAACGGAGTCATAGGCTTCTTGCGCCGCCGCCAATTGAGACGGCGACCATATTTTAGAAGGATGATTGGATAAATTTAAGAGCAT
>JBDLWG010000613.1:0-5407 GCA_039804385.1 Bacteroidota bacterium | reverse complement strand
GTTAGATAATTTTTTGGCATCTGGAAAACCAAGACCTGATTCCAATAAATATGCTCATAAAGACATTCGACGCGATTTGATTTCGATGAGTCATCATAAATGTTTTTATTGCGAAACCAAGCATTTCCCGCTTTCTTGATTCAAATTGCACTACCTTTGCCTTCTAAAATCATTCAATAAATGACATCTATTCCGAATAACCTGCCCAAAACGCGGATTCTTGGCATTGACCCTGGTACGACCGTGCTTGGTTATGCCGTGATTGAGACCGATAAAAAAGAAATTAAATTATTGACGATGAGTGTCGTTTTGCTCAACCACATGGAAGAACATCAACATCGTTTAAAACAAATTTTTGAAAAAATAAGTATGGTCATTCGCGCCTTTGAACCCACCGAATTGGCAATTGAAGCTCCTTTTTTTGGCAAAAATGCTCAATCCATGCTCAAATTAGGACGTGCACAAGGGGTTGCAATGGCGGCGGCAATGGTTGAAGGACTGGAAGTAACCGAATACTCGCCCAAAAGTATCAAAAAGTCGGTCACAGGTAATGGCAATGCGTCCAAAGAACAAGTGGCAGCAATGCTCGAAACCATTCTTAAAATGGATTTGGATGTGAAATATTTAGATGCAACCGATGCATTGGCAGCAGCCGTGACACACTATTATCAATTGTCCAATGCCTTGAAAGGGATGACCAAAGCGGGCGGATGGAAAGGTTTTTTGAGTGCGAATGCGGACCGAATCATTAAATAAAATTGAAACAAGGTATTGATTATCAACCGTTTGGAGGGTTTGAAACCCTCCAAACGGTGTTGTCTGTTATTTATTTCCACTCTTTATCCCAAAAATATATTTCGCGTAAAACCATAACGCTACAAACGAACCGACCGAATCCGCCAACGCATCCAACCAATCAAAGGATCTATCGGGACAAAAATAGCCTTGATAATATTCCATCGAAACGCCATATAAACAAGAGGCTATTGCCAATAATAGATGAATAGGGTTCCCGAAAATAGGCATGATGGATGGATTACCACCTTGTTTTAGATTGATAATCAATGTTTTATAAAAACTTAACTTGAAAATCGAAATCGGCAATTGATGCTTGCCCATCAAGAGCAAAGTCGTCAACACGCCATGCATAACTGCGTGTCCCCACTTATCAGGCGCGATGATGTCCAACCAAGAAAAGTCAGGAATATTTTTGCTCGGCATGGCGCACAAGACAAAAATAAAGATGCCCCAGCATAAAGCAGGGGCAAATCGTTTGGTATTGGTTTCCAATGCGTTATGTGCGAATTATAAACATGGATAATTTTTAAATTAATATTTAGGCAACCAAATTTTGATAAGTTGTGGCATCCATCAAATCTTTCAATTGCGCTAAATCCGTCATGCGTATTTTGACAATCCAACCATCCGTATAAGGGTCACTATTCACCAAAGCAGGATTATCGCCTTCGGATTGGTCTAACAATGGGTTAAACTCCAAAATCTCGCCTGAAACAGGCATAAATAAATCAGAAGTTGTTTTGACGGCTTCCACTGTTCCAAACATTTCGTTTTGTTCGATGCTTTCGCCCACCGTTTCAACTTCGACATACACGATGTCGCCTAATTCGCTTTGTGCAAAATCAGTGATGCCGATATACGCGATGTCATTCGCTTCGATGCGCAACCACTCATGTTCTTTGGTATATTTCAAATTACTTGGAAAATTCATATTAACTGGGTTTAGTTTAAAACAATTTTCGACTAAAATCGGGGCAAAAATAGTTGCTTTTTACAATTTTTCATGGAATTATGGATTTTTTCAAAAAAAAATTATGTGAATACAATTTATGTAAATAAAAATGTGAAAATATTTTAAAAAAGACTTGTCTAAATGATGAAAATCCATACATTTGTCGAAAATTTCATCATTTGCTAATCTATAATTTAAAATATCTAAGGAAACGTAAAAAGCTATCTCAGGATTCGATGGCTCAAAAAGTAGGCATCAGTAGAGGCTCTTGGTCTGATTACGAAAAAGGTAGATCGGAACCGACGGCTTCTGTGCTGAAAAAAATAAGGGATTATTTTGAAATCAATATAGACGATCTGTTTTCCAAAGATTTGGAAAGACTTGGTTTTTCCGAAAAAGAACAGATTCCTGAATCCAAAGAAAGATTGAAGGTGTTGGCAATCACGGTGAACGAGCAGCAAAAGCAAAATATTGAACTCATTCCCGTCAAAGCCATTGCGGGTTATGCTCAATCTTTTTCAGACCTGCATTTTATAAAGGAATTACCTCGTTTTGCCCTTCCCAAATTGCAAGAAGGGACGTATCGAGCGTTTGAAATACAGGGCAACTCCATGCCGCCTATCCAAGAAGGTGCGATTGTGATAGGTCGGTATGTCGAACATATAAGAGACCTTCGAGATAATAAACGATATGTTGTTATTTCCAAAGATGAAGGACTTTGTTTTAAAAGAGTTTTTAAAAGTAGCAATAAGTGCCTTATTTTAATGTCGGATAATCCTGAATTTGCCCCTTTTAAGGTGCTGATGGAAGCCGTTTTAGAGGCTTGGGAAATGGTTGCTTGTATTGAATATGGTGATAAACCATTGGATAATAATGCTTTTTTAATGCAAAAAATGAATCATATCGAACAAAAAATCAATCAAATGATGGATACTCAAAATAAGTCGTGATGCATATGGATTTTTCAATAACGGATTATTTAGGATTTAGCAATAGCGTATTCGTAGCAGATATAGATAATACGTTACCTCTTGTCAAGCGGCATTATGTCCGTCAGGCAAAAGAATTGCTATTTGGTATTGATAAAATTCATTTTTTGGGTGAACATCCTGCGGTTTATTTTAAAAGTGTTCCCAATTTTGAAACCATAGTGCTTCGTGAACTCACAAAAGTTCATAAAAGCATTTGGAATCAAGGCAAAGCTCCTTTTTTATTCGTGGAAAGTCCCACTGAAATACGCGTTTACAATGGATTTGAAAAACCAATTTATCCAAAAGATGCACAACAACAACTGGAATCATTGGAACTTTTCAAAGCAGAGAAAACCGATGCAAAAGCATTGACCGAGCTGAAACGTATTTTTGGGGCTGTCTCGATTGAAACAGGTGATTTTTGGGCAAAAAAGGAGCATGCCGATAAAATTAAATTTAAAACGAGAGTCGAGCAAGCACTCATAGATAATTTAAAAGAAACACGTCGTAGGTTGATTGCGATGGATTTACACATCGAAATTATTCATGATATTTTATTGCGGTCTCTTTTCTTGCTTTATTTGGAAGACCGAAAGGCAACCGATAGCACCTTTTATCAAACCTATCAACCCAATGCAACTTCTTTTTTTGATATATTAAATGATGTTTATGCAACGTATTCCATTTTTAAAAAATTGGAAGTTGTTTTTAATGGTAATTTGTGTCCTATTTCGGAAAAGGAACCCGATAAAGTGCATCAGAAGCATTTGGATTTGATTAAAACTTGTTTTTGGTCGAAAACGAAACAGGATGACCCTCAATCGGTTCTCTTTGATTGGCGTATTTTTGATTTTTCTATCATTCCGATAGAGCTAATTAGTGGTATTTATGAAGATTTTCTCTCCAATGAGGATGGTAAAGACCATCAAAGTCAGACGGGTGCTTTTTATACGCCGCGCCCTTTGGCGGAGTTTATTTTGAATAAAGTGTTGCCTTATCCGTCTGTGCAAGATACGAAATATGACCTTAAAGTTTTAGACCCAACTTGCGGTTCGGGTATTTTTTTAGTAGAAAGTTTGAATCGCTTGTTAGACCGATGGGAATTTGCAAATGCGCCTAAAAAATTGGATTTCAATATCATATGCAATATGGTTAAAAATAATATTTTTGGAATTGAGCAATCCAAAGAAGCCATAAAAGTCGCTGCATTTAGCCTTTATTTAGCCATGTTGAATCGGCTTGACCCTAAAAAACTCTGGCAAAATGGCAAATTCCCTTATTTGATTTATGACCCAGAAAATACGGTTTCTAAAAAACAAGGCTATAATCTTTTTAGAATGAGTACTTTTGATAATGGCTTATTTGAAAAAATTGAATATGATTTAATTGTAGGTAATCCGCCTTTTAAAAGAGGTCATTTGAGTAAAGAGGTGAGTCAATATTTAAAAAAATATAATTTTGCACAAAAAGCGATTTTAGCTTTTTTGCATCGTGCAACAACGCTTTGTCCCAAAGGAAATATTGCATTGGTTTGTGGCATTAAACCATTACTTTTCAATACGGGAAATTTGTATCAAAATTTTAGAGATTTTTTATTTGAAAAAACGAATGTAACCGAAATTTATAATTTTGCGATTTTACGAAAAGTACCCAAAGAAGAGGGCGGCAGTTTGTTCGGAACGGCAAGCGCACCTACAGGTATTGTGTTTTATAGCAATGTGTTTTCTGAAAAACAATCAAATCGAATCTTGTATTGTGCGCCAAAATCTATTGTAAAACATCGTTTTATGAATGGTCTTGCGATAGATGCAACCGATATAAAATATTTGCCAAGAGATACTTGCAAAAAACCAAATTCAACCATTTGGAAAACTGCTATGTGGGGAACGGAGCGCGATTTTTCCTTAATTGCGCATTTGCAATCTTATAAAAGTTTAGCGGATACCTTCAAAGAAAAGGGTTGGGATAAAAATGCAGGTGTTGGTTTTCGGGATGCATCTGTGTCACTATCAAAACATATTAATACTGAAATCGCTAAAATACCATTTATTGCTGCGGAAAAAATAGAACGATATTACACCTCCATTAGTAACAGCGAGAAAAATATTAATACAACTTTTTACAGGACAGGTCATCTGCTTAGTTATCAAAAACCACATTTGCTGCTAAAAACAGGTCAAAGCGATAAAAAATTTTGTGCTTCTTTTTTAGATTATGATTGTTCGTTTAAAGAGGCAATGTATGGAATTCATATTAGAGATAATGAAAATGCACTTAAGTTACTGACAGCTTTTTTTAACAGTCAGTTAGTAACTTATATTCTATTTTTAACAACTACAAGTTGGGGTATTGAACGCGAACAGGTAAAATCTAACGAAATGTTAAATTTACCAGATTTATGTTTTTCATTACCGAAAGCCCAACAAGATGCCATTATTGCCTGCATGGACGAAATTATTGTAATTAAAAAGCAAAATTTGCCCATTTATAATATTGATAAAATCGAAAAAAGAATCGATAATTTGTTTTATGAAGGTTTGAATTTGACCGATAAAGATATTGTACTCATAGAAGATTTGATTGATTTAACCTTAGATGGATTTCAAAATCGAAAAGAAAGCATTGCATTTCACCCAACAATTGCGCTTGAAATGCGGACTTATAGTCAATATTTGAGTAATGCTAT
>JBDLWG010000612.1:0-2600 GCA_039804385.1 Bacteroidota bacterium | reverse complement strand
ACAATACCGTCGGAGAAGAATATGGTAAACAAAATTTTAATTACGACGAGACCCGCCGTTTAATTCGCGCAAGTTCTAAAGAAGCGGAACATATGTTTACATTTGATGAAAAAAACTTATTAAAAGAGGAGCGAAAAGTGCAAGCCGCAACAGGCAAAGTGCAAGCGGCTACTTATAAATATACTTATTGGTAATTTATTGGGTACAATTGAAACGCGGATGACACGGATTGTGCGAATTTACACGGGTTAAAAAAAAAATCCGTGTAAATTCGCACAATCCGTGTCATCCGCGTTTCAATTATATCCAATTGTACATATTACGCAGTTTCGGTATTTTCAACAGGTTCAGGAACAAAATCTTTAACTCCAATTTGCGCACCATCAGGAATAACCGCATTCTTTTTAACGACCACAATCCCATCCACAATACTGTACGCATCTGTATTCACATCTTCCAAACCTTCGCCGCCGCGAATGGAGACATTATCGCCAATCGCACAACTTTTATCCAAAATGGCTTTTTCAATCCGACAATTTTTGCCAATACCAATACTTGGAACCTCTTTTTGAATCAATTCTGTCAAATGTTGGTAATAATCGGCACCCATCATAATCACATTTTTGATAACACTTTTATCGCCAATCCGCGAGCGAATCCCGATAACGCTGTTTTCAATAGATTTTGCATGAATCACACACCCTTCCGTCACCAACGATTTTTGAATACGCGTCCCGTAAAATTTTGAGGGCGCAAGCATCCGACCGCGTGTGAAAACCACATTATGATTGTCAAAAAGGTTAAATTTCGGAATATTATCGGTCAATTCAAGGTTGGCTTCAAAAAAAGAAGCAATCGTTCCAATGTCCGTCCAATAACCATTGTATTGATAACTCGCTACTTTCATACCCGCTTTGATGGCTGCGGGAATGATTTCTTTTCCAAAATCCGTCGCAGAAGGATTATCCGCAAACAATTTTTTCATAATTGCCTTGCTGAAAATGTAAATCCCCATACTCGCTAAATAGTTTTTACCTTTTTTGGCTTCTGCTTTGGAAACAGGAGAAACCCAATCTGGTAAAAGTTCGGCTTTGGGTTTTTCGATGAATTTCTCAATATAATTGTCTTCATTCACCTTCATAATGCCAAAACCAGTCGCATCTTTCGCATTGACAGGAATCGTCGCAATCGTCAAATCAGCATTTTGTCGAATGTGCGCTTCTGCCATCGCCTTGAAATCCATTTGATACAATTGGTCTCCAGACAAGATTAAGACAAAATCATGGTCTTGATTATCCAAATGCCTCATGGATTGCTTGACCGCATCCGCCGTTCCTTGAAACCAGTGCGGACTATCAGGGGTTTGCTCTGCCGCCAAAATATCGACAAAACCGCCTCGAAAGTGGTCAAAATGGTATGTATTTTTAATGTGTTGATTGAGGGAAGCCGAATTGAACTGTGTCAATACAAAAATTCGGCGCACGCCCGAATTGATGCAATTGGAAATCGGAATGTCAATCAACCGATATTTCCCCGCGATAGGTACGGCGGGTTTAGAACGGTGTTGTGTCAATGGGTATAATCGAGACCCTTGACCGCCTCCCAAAATTAGGGAGATCATTTTAATGGTTCGCTGCATGGTTATGTCTTTTTGGTTTTGTCGCCCGAAAAAAGATTGTGAAACGGTTGCGGATGTTAAATCAAAAAAAAACGAATATTGTTTTGTTTAAATAGTTAAAAAACGGTTAAAACAGATTTTTATATTGTTATTTTTGTGTCACGCCTTTTCGATGTTGCTAAAAAACAGCGAGAGGCTCGTTTTTGAATCGGTTTATCTGTCTGAGCTGATGAACGCTCTTTGCACGAGCCTTCGCCGCAACAAGTTAATTCACAATAAAAAATTACTTTTCTCTTGACAAATATTAAGCCAAATCGTTATTTAAATCATTGGATTGGTTCCATATTTGAATTATTTCCTTGTTTCGGCGTTAAAAATAAATTTCAACTTTGGGCACAAAAGTATTCTTTTATAGTGGATTATTCCCAATAATTGAAATAAAAAAACAAAAAACCTGTTTTTTATTTTTTATTGGATCTATTGAACTAAAAGAATAAGGTTTTCAAAACAAAAATAAATGTTAAAAATGAAAAAAAGGATTTGCTTCGTTTCGATGCTGTTCACAATTTCGGTGAATGCACAAAGCGTTGTAGATTCCATCCAAAATCAACTGCTTGGAAAGTGGTTTTTGAAAGACCGACCCGTAAGCATTGAATTTACGAAGGACAAAATCTATAAAGTTTTTGTAAATAACGAAGCGTTTTTTACGGAAAATTATCAAATGGTGCTGTCTAATGATAGCCTTTTTACGCACCATTATAACCATCACTATAGAGCCGATGATGCTAAATGTGATACAACAAAGTACTTACTGTACCTCAATGGCGGTGAATTATTGCAAGTGAGTTATAAATGTGGATTGGGTATCAATGAACACATTGACGAATTTGGGTTTTTCTATAAGCAAGGTACGAACCCTATCCAACGAGATACAAACCAAACGGAAATCGTTGATTATCTTTTACCGCCCCATTTTATTGGA
>JBDLWG010000611.1:0-6820 GCA_039804385.1 Bacteroidota bacterium | reverse complement strand
AAGTTGTTTTTGCCATATTACACCATCGGCAACCTTGCTAAAAAGATTTTTTTCGCCCATTTTCAATAGAATCGCTTTTAATTTCGCTTTTTTGAGGCGCAAATCAGCCGACGGTTCGGGGCAATAGAAAAACCTTTTTTAAAATTAAGAAATGTGATACTAAAAACTTCCTAGTTGAGAAACTTATTTTTGCAAAAAATCCGTGTTTAAAAAGCCGTTGTGATTCGATAAAAAATAGAATTCGCAAAATTGGACACAAATTTTACGAATTTTCACGAATGCCTATTTCAGAATTAATTAAAAATAAAAAGTGATAAATCATTGATAATGAATAATTTATCACTTTTTTAGTTTTGAAAATAAAATGCTGCTGCTTTGCGCAAAAAGCCTTATTTTTGCACATCCGTTCACCCAATCCAACACCATGTTAAAAATAGCGTATGGCAAAGCCGATTTTGGCGAAATCAGAACAGAAGGGTATTTTTACCAAGACCGAACTCAGTTTATTGAAATCTTGGAAGAAAAAGGGACTCATTATCCCGCGTTTTTGCGCCCGCGCCGTTTTGGTAAATCGTTGTTTATCAGCATGTTACATCATTATTACGGCGTAGAGTTTAAAGACCAATTTCAAACGTTGTTTGGCGATTTGTATGTGGGCAAGAAACCGACTCCCTTAGCGAATCAATATTTTGTTTTGGAATTTGACTTCAGTGGCATCAATACCAAAGAACCGCAGGACGTGATGAAGTCGTTTTTGAAACGCGTGAAATCAGGTTTGAAACGCTTTTTAAAACGATATGATGCCTACTTTAAACCAAATGATTTCGACTCTATTGACCGAGAAGACATTCCATCGAATGCTTTAATCAGTTTTTTTGACTTGATTGGGGATCGCAATTTGACTAAAGATCATCGAATCTATGTCATGATTGACGAATATGACCAATTTACCAATCAATTATTGCATTATCATAGCCGTGCTTTTGAACGCGTCGTGAGTCAAGATGGCGAGGTGCGTGTGTTCTATGAAGTACTCAAATCGTCGGCAAAAGACGATATTGCCCGAATTTATCTGTCGGGAGTCGCACCTGTGACGCTGGACGGTATGGGCAGTGGTTACAATATCAGCACCAATATTTCATTGGCATGGCCGTTTCACAGCATGATGGGTTTTGAAGAAGCCGAAGTAAAAGCGTTGTTAGGAAAAATAGGGATTCCGAAAGGGGTATTATCCTCTGTTTTAGCCGATTTGCGCAACTGGTATAATGGTTATCTATTTAGTGACGATGTGAAGAAAAAAATTTACAATTCGACGATGGTTTTATATTTTGTCAGTCAGTATCAGCGACTTAGTGCGTATCCGAAAACGTTGTTAGACCCCAATATTGCTTCCGATTACAAGAAAATCCGACAAGTGTTTGAATTAATTCGTCGGGATCCGTTGACATTGCCGACCTTTCAAAAGTTAATCCACGAAAAAACGATTACAGCCGAATTGACCGATGTTTTCAGCTTGGAACGAGGATTTAATACGTCTGATGCCGTAAGTATGCTGTTTTATATGGGTTTTTTAACGATTGTGGAGCGCGATTTGAGCAGTTACGTGTTTAAATATCCGAATTACTTGATTGAAAAATTATATGCACAATATTTTGTGGCGTTACTGACCAATAATGAAGAGTTGCCCATTGATAATAATCCAATCAACGATGCGATTCGGGAATTAGCGAAAACAGCCAATCCGCAACCGTTTTTAGACCAAGTGAAAGCCATTTTGAAGATTCACTCGAACCGCGATGCGATGCAATTTCACGAAGGTTCGCTGAAAGCCATCTTTATCAGTTTATTACATCATCAGGAATTTTATTATATTGATTCGGAACCCGAAACCGAACGCCATTATGTGGATATTTATTTGGAAGCGATGCGCGGTTATAAGCCGAAGTATGAAATTGCGTTTGAATTAAAATACCTTAAAAAGAAAGACCCGCAAGACGTAACCGAGGTATTAGACGCTGCGGAAGTCCAATTAAAAAAATATTTGGTGTCGAAAAAGTACATCAACCGAAAGAATTTACGTGGTTTTGCGGTCGTTGCCAAAAATGAAGATATTTTCTGGAAAGAAATTACGATTCGCTGATTTTCGTTTTGCGGCAAGTTTCAACTTGCCGCACTTTTTTCCACCAATCCAATCCAGTTTCCATTGAAAACGAATTTCAAACCCAAAGTGCAGCAAGTTGCAACTTGCCGCACTTTTTTCCACCAATCTGCTTTCCATTGAAAACGAATTTCGATCACAAAGTGCGGCAAGTTGCAACTTGCCGCACTTTTTTCCACCAATCTGTTTTCTATTGAAAACGAATTTCAAACCCAAAGTGCGGCAAGTTGAAACGTGCCGCACTTTTTTCCACTCTGCTAATGCAAACGGCTCTTCTTGATTTTTTGTTGAGCGTCCGAGTCCGTCCCTGACACAGTTTCTATGTGTTTAAAAAACGCATCACCAAAGTATTTAATATTTTTGGGTCTGCCTTGCCTTTTGCTAATTTCATGGTTTCGCCCACGAAAAACGCAGATAATCCCTTTTTCCCTTTGCGGAATGCGGTAACTTTATCAGGATTTTGCGCAATAACTTGTTGAATCAAGGTTTCCAACCAACCTGTATCCGTATTTTGAAACAAATTTAATTTTTCTGCCATTCCCAGAGTCGAACTTTGCGGTTCTTGCAATAAAGCAGGCAACAAAATTTGATACGCCGCAGACGCATTTATTTTACTATCTTCTATAAGTTGCAATAAATCAATGAGTTGTGCATGCGAAATCGGATAATGAGCAATAGATATACTTTGTATTTGCAAAAAAGGTAAGATTCTTTGAATCACTAAATTTGCCGCCGCTTTCCGCAAAACAGGTGGACAAACGCTTGCTAATTGTTGATAATACAGCGCAACCGATTTATCTTCGGTCAAAAGAAGCGCGTCATTGGCAGACAATTGATAGGTTTTTATCAAAATGGCTCTCAAATCCGTTGGTAAAACAGGCATTTCTGCCTTGATTTTTGTCAAAAAAGCATCCGACAACCTGACAGGAGCTAAATCTGGGTCTGGAAAATATCGATAATCATGTGCATTTTCTTTGCTGCGCAAAGGCGTAGTGATGCCCGTTTGTGGGTCAAAATTCAAGGTTTGTTGGATAACTTTGCCGCCTTTTTCCAACAAATCAATCTGACGACGCACTTCATACGCCACCGCCCGCCGCGCAAATTTCATTGAATTGACGTTTTTCACCTCACAACGCGTCCCATAAGTCGCCGCACCGCGTTTGCGCACCGAAATATTCACGTCGCAACGCATCGAACCTTCCTCCATATTGCCGTCGCTGATGTCGAGCCACCGCACCAAATGCCGCATCGCCGTCATCAACGCATCTACTTCTTCGCCACTCCGCAAGTCGGGTTCGGTCACGATTTCCAACAAGGGAACGCCCGCCCGATTCAAATCAATGTGCGAAAAGCGCGAATCGGTGTCATGCAACGATTTTCCAGCGTCTTCTTCCAAATGAAGGTGGTGAAAACGAATGGTTTTAAAAGCATTGCCTATTGGAATCGTCAATGTGCCGCCCATGCAAGTCGGTTGACGGTCTTGTGTAATTTGATAGCCTTTGGGCAAATCGGCGTAAAAGTAGTTTTTTCGGTCAAAATAAGACGTGCGTTGTATGTTACAACCCAATGCCATGCCCAATCGGACGGCAAATTCGATATGACGGCGATTCGGACGCGGCAAAGTACCAGGATGTGCCAACGAAATCGCGGATAAATGCGTATTTGGCGCACCGCCAAAACGGGCATCATCACTACAAAAAGCCTTGCTTTGGGTCGATAATTGGACATGTATTTCCAAACCAATGACGGTTTCGTACAAGTCGTACACGGATGCAACAGTAGGTTCGATAATAGATTGGTTCATTGAAATGTGATTTTAAGCGGCAAAAGTAGTTTTTTTTGAGTGTAATCAAAAATAAAACAAAATACTGTATCTTTGCGTTCCATTACTATTTTAAAATCAAAAATCAAGTCAAAATGTTCACAAAAATCGTCTATCGAGCCGCTTTTATCGGTTTTGCGGGCATTCCTTTGGGCATGACGGCACAGACTGTGCGCGTTACAGAGGCGGAAATCAAATTGCAAGATCATTTTATTGAGGCTTTGACCAAACAACAAATGGGCAAACACGAAGCCGCCTATAAACTTTTTGCGAATATACTTGCTAAAAATGCTAAATGTGATGCCTGTCATTTTCAAATGGCGCGTATCAATGAAACCCAAAATAAGCTCGACAAAGCGATGGAATCGGCTCAAAAAGCGGTCGGAATAGACCCTAATAATACATGGTATCAATTGATGATAGTTGGGTTATTAGAAAAGGCGGGCAAGGAAAAAGAAGCCGCAGAGACCTTAGCTAAATTGGTGGAAAAGATTGATTTTCAAGAAGATTTACATGAACGATTAGCTTATTTGTGGGTGCGGACGGCAGCACCTGATAAGGCTTTGAAGGTGTATGAAAAGATGGAAAAATATGTGGTCGGGCATACCGAATTGGCGCGCAAAAAATATACGATTTATGTGGCGAAAAATGAGATGAAAAAAGCACTCGTTGAATTGAAAAAAATGTCGGCGCATCAACCTGATAATATTGCGTACATGCACGAATTGGCTGATTTTTATAATAATATTGGGGATAAAGTAGCGGCAAAATCGGTGTATGCGCATATTTTGACCTTAGATAAAAACGATACGAAGTCCATGCTCGCCCTCAAAAATGGGGTGCAAAATCCGCAAAAAGCAACAAGTGATGTAGCGTATTTGAATGATTTGAAAGCCTTATTCAGCAAAAAAGAATTGAATATTGATTTAAAAATCAAAGAATTAATCCCTTTCGTGAATCGAATTGCTGAAAAATACGATGCTGCATTAGCAACAAGTTGTTTAGAATTAGCGCAAATCATCGAAAAAACGCATCCGACCGAAGCAAAATCATACGCCCTTTTGGGGGATGTTTTGCAACATAATGGACAATTGACAGAAGCATTAGAAAAATATGAAAAGTGTATTCAATTGAATGCTACGGTATTCCCTGTTTGGGAACAAATGATGTATTTGTATGAAATAACCGAACAGTTTGATAAATTGTCTAAAACCAGCGAAAAAGCAACGGATTTATTTCCCAATCAAGCCACTGGTTTTTATTTTTTCGGAGTCTCGCAGGCGCGTTTGGGCAAAGGCGCGGAAGCCTTGTCACCGTTGGAACAGGCGTTGATGATGTCGTCTAAAAAACCGCCGTTGAAACACGATATTTTATTAGAATTGGGCGCAGTGCATAACAAAGCAGGTCGGATTGAAAAATCAGACAAAATGTTTGATGAAGCGTTGAAATTGAATCCAAAATCGCCTTTGGCACTGATAAAATACGCCCTTGTATGGGCAAATCGGGGCGGCGCAACTGAAAAAACGCGTATCATGAGTGAAGAAGCATTGAAAATCACGCAATCAAGTGACGCACTCGTATTAGAATTATATGGCGACTATCTTTTTAAAACAGGTTTAAAAGAAGAAGCCTTAAAATATTGGTTGCAAGCAAAGGAAAAAGGCAATAAAGCACCGAGTTTAGAGAAAAAAATTAAAGACAAAACGTTTGAATAATGGATATTTCGATAGTCATACCGTTGCTGAATGAGGCGGAATCTTTGCCCGAATTGGCGGCTTGGATTGACCGTGTGATGACGCAAAATCGTTATACGTATGAAATTTTATTTATAGATGATGGTAGTAAAGACGATTCGTGGCAAGTGATTGAGTCGCTTGCAGCGCAGAATCCGAGTGTTTGCGGCATCAAATTTCGACGTAATTATGGCAAATCAGCTGCTTTAAACACTGGTTTTGCGGCATGTCGCGGCAAAGTCGTATTCACAATGGACGCAGATTTGCAAGATAGCCCTGATGAACTCCCTGATTTATATCGGATGATTACCGAAGAAAAGTTTGATTTGGTGTCTGGATGGAAGCAAAAACGATATGATCCATTGTCAAAGACGCTTCCAACCAAATTATTTAATGCAGCCACTCGGCGTTTAAGCGGTATTGAACTCAATGATTTCAATTGTGGTTTGAAGGCGTATAAACAAGATGTGGTCAAAAGCATCGAAGTTTATGGCGAAATGCACCGTTATATTCCTGTGATTGCGAAATGGTCTGGTTTTACGAAAATTGGGGAACGAGTCGTGCAACATCAAGCCCGAAAATACGGAACTACGAAATTTGGTTTAGAACGTTTTGTCAATGGTTTTTTGGATTTATTGTCGATTACGTTTGTAGGCAGATTCGGTCGCCGTCCGATGCACTTTTTTGGGACGATGGGAACGGTCATGTTCCTTGTTGGCTTTTTGTCCGCATTATACATAGGGATTGATAAAATGTGTTATGTTTGGCAACACATTCAAGCCCCGAAAGTGGTGGAGAATCCTTGGTTTTTCATCTCTTTGACGACGATGGTTTTGGGAACGCTTTTATTTATCGGCGGTTTTTTGGCAGAATTGATTGCGCGTGCTTCGCCTACCCGAAATTGGTATGTGGTCGAAAAGAAAATTGGACTTGGCAAAGATTCATAAATAATGTTGTCTGAATGTGGATTTTTTGGATTCTATGGATTTTTTTTGGGATGTTTCATTTGTGGGTTCCACTTTGTTGGACAATGGATGTACGGATTTTTACGGATTTTCACGGATTGGTACGGATTTTTTTGAAAAAATCCGTACCAATCCGTAAAAA
>JBDLWG010000610.1:0-3952 GCA_039804385.1 Bacteroidota bacterium | reverse complement strand
TGTTATGTTCCTATCTCCACAACATTTGTAGCAAAACGATGTACCAATCCGATTGAAAGGTGCGTCGCACCACAACATTTGTAGCAAAACGATGTACCAATCCGATTAGAAGGTGCGTAGCACCACAACATTTGTAGCAAAACGGAATTAAAACCCGCGTTGGAGGTGCGTAGCACCGTAATATTCGCATCGTTTTGCTACAAATGTTACGGTGCTACGCACCTTCTAATCGGATTGGTACATCGTTTTGCTACAAATGTTACGGTGCTACGCACCTTCTAATCGGATTGGTACATCGTTTTGCTACAAATGTTACGGTGCGACGCACCTTCTAATCGGGTTTTGCTACAAATGTTGTGGTGCTACGCACCTTCCAATCGGATTGGTACATCGTTTTGCTACAAATGTTACGGTGCGACGCACCTTCCAATCGGATTGGTACATCGTTTTGCTACAAATGTTACGGTGCGACGCACCTTTTTATTTTGTGAAATTACTTAAATACAAACAATCATTCTGTGGGTACTGAATAGGGTTTGAAACCCTTCAAACGTTATTGTCGGTTCTTTAAATTAAACTACTTAAATAATTGATTTTAAACATGTTACAACTTGACGCGGGTTGAAACCCGCGTCAAGTTTGCTTCTCAATAATTTTGTTGCAGCACTCAACCCATTATTTTCCAAATTGTTGAATACCAACAATTCGTTTATTTTTTTCATCCGACTTGCGCATAAAAATCGCTTCGTAATATTCACCAGCAACCCATTTATCCAAAAACGCATCATAACTTTTGGCACCCGGATTCCCAGAAATACCACCCGGATACACCACATACGCTCTCGGAAACGTATCCATCTCCACAATCATCCGCCAAGACGGACCATGACTCTTTTTAATGGAATTAATCGAATTAGCCTGTCCCCCATTCTCCAAATTTTTACGCCCAAAACCTGGCATCATGGCAAGATGCGGGACTTCTGTACCTTTATATTGCGCATACGTTTTGACCATTTTAGTAGGATCTATCATCATTTTAGTCACTTCTTCCACACTTTGCTTAAACGTTTGGGTTAGAACTTGACTTGCCGTTTCAACCGCAGGCGTTGATTTTACATCAAAAAACTTATTTTTAATATCATTTTTCAATAAATCAGTCGTGCGATACAATTTTGGTTTCAATAAAATTTTCGCATTTTTGTCCGCAAAAACTTCATCCCAAAGCGTTTCATGGAATATTTTTATCCAAGTATCAAAAATCATGGGTTCCGCGCCCATATCCTTCTCATAACGGCAATTCCATGTTTTCAGTTTTTCAAAAAGAGGCTTTTCAAGAGCCGATAACGCCGTAGAATCCAAATATTTTAACATCAAAGGCAAATTCTCCCGCGCCGATAAACCATCATTATCATTCTGCATCGCCATCATTTTCTCTACCGTAATCGAATCCATTTTTGCCAATTTCTCATTGACCAATCGACCACGATACGCATCAAAGCCTTCACTCAAATAGTAATACGGATAAGACGGGTCTGTGGAATGTTGATTCGCAGAAGAAACATAGCCGCGTGCAGGGTTTTTATAAAAAGGCACATGGTCTGGTGGGATAAAACCGCCCCAAGCATTCGCACTCAAACTGCCATCTTGTACAAAACGACCTTGATTCCGCGCCCGAATCGGGAATTGACCCGTCACGCGCAACGCAATATCGCCATCTTTGCACGCAAAAGCGAAATTTTGTGCAGGTGTCAAGTAACTTTTCAACGCCTCAGTATATTCTTTATAATTTTTCGCCTTCCCTAAAGAAACAATTGCACCAAGTTCGTCCGCCACAGGCACATCGTGTGGCAACCACCGAAACGCTAAATCTTTTTTAGCAAAAGTATCTCGCGTGTAAACAACAGGTCCCCAAACGGTGTATCGAACCGTATCTTTAACATCCCCTTTACTTTTGACATGGAATGTTTCAATTTTCAAATCCGCTTTGCGTTTTTGACCATCTAATAAATACGCCGTTTTCGTAGCATCCGTCCATTTAATCGAATACCAATCGCCCACATCTTGTCCAACATTGGTTTCCGACCAAGCTATATTTTCATTAAAACCTATCACAATACATGGAATACCGGGTACGGATACGCCATAAACATTCATATCACTGGTTTTCAACTGCAATTCATACCAAATACTCGGCAGACGCAGGCTTAAATGCGGGTCTCCGCACAAAATCGGTTTACCGCTTTTGGTTTTTTTACCCGAAACCGCCCAGTTATTCGAGCCATTACCTGGGTCAGGACGCTCCCCGACTGGCGTGAAATCAATAAAACTCAAACTGCTATCTTTGGAAGGAAAGGCTTGTTTTTTGGGCGCAATCGGTGTAAAATCCCATTTCGTGCCTGCTGGAACGATAGGCGATTGTTCTTTGAAATATTGCGGATACACAAAATCAAAATCAGCACCTAACAATGCTTTTGCATTAGTTGTTTCCAAATCTTCTTCATGTGCGCAAAGCGTTTGCGCCATGGTTTTCATCATCAACGCCGTTTTTAAAAGAGACCAAGCTTCGGGTTGATAACCCATGATTTTAAATTCGACTGGATAATCTTTTGGTTTTAAACTATTTATATAAGCATTCGCACCTGTTGTGTAACTTTCTAATAAACGATAGGTTGCTGGGAATTTTGCCCAACCTTTCAACGCATTTTCAGCCGCATAGACCATTCCTTTACGGCGTTGCGTTTTATCCATCTCCAAGTAATTAACCATTCCATTTTTAGTAATGGATTTTTCGCCTAATACCTCCGAAAGCCGCCCAGAAGCTGCCCGCGTTGCAAAATCCATTTGCCAAAGCCTATCTTTGGCATGCAGATAGCCTTGTATAAAAAGCGCGTCCGCCAAACTATCCGCGAAAATGTGTGGTACAGACCTGTCATCATAAACGACTTCTGCCTTTCCTTTCAGCCCATTCACTAAGACTTTTGGAAAGGTAGCAGGTAAGGGCATTTCAGCATTTTGCCAAAAACCCGTAAACGGACTTAAAAAAGACCCAAACGCAGGTGCGGGAACACCTCCAATATTAAACGATTTGTTTAAAACCCAAACCAAACCGACTGTCAGCAATAGCGTGACAACGAATTTAACCATTTTGACCATGAAAACAATATTTTTAGTTGACAAAAGCGCAGCAAGCGTTTTTCTTCATAAATTCATGGTAAAAGTAAGATAAGATTGGATAATTTAAATAATTCTATAACCTTTTTTTCATAACGCTTGTAAAAAATCATATAATTGCTGCACGGCTTTTGCGCGATGACTGATGCGATTTTTGATTTCGGCAGGTAATTCACCAAAGGTTTTATCAAAACCATTGGGTTGAAAAATAGGGTCATAACCAAAACCACCTGTTCCAGATGGTTTCAAACGAATGGTTCCTTCACAAATACCTTCAAATAAATGTTGTTTTCCATCCAAAATCAAAGCAATCACGGTGCGAAAACGGGCTGTTCGCTTTCGCTTCCTGCCCAATTTGGTTAAAACTAAATTCATATTTTGTTGCGCATCCCGATTGCCTGCATAATAGGCAGAATGTACGCCTGGTTCTCCCTTCAAAGCGTCAATTTCCAATCCCGAATCCTCCGAAAAACAATCAACTTGATATTTTTGATGTAAATATTCCGCTTTTTGAATCGCATTACCTTGAATCGTAGGTTGTGTTTCGGGAATGTCATCTGTGCAACCAATATCCGCCATACGCACCACTGTCACAGGCGTAAACATTAAAATTGCATTGATTTCGCTGATTTTATTTGCGTTTGCGGTCGCAAAAACGAGTTGGTATCTTTTGAGACTAATCATAATTGAAATGAATTAAAAAAGCCACTATCCTATTGAAAAATTTCAATCGAAAAGCGGCTTTTAGATTTTAAAAAACTGAAAATTAAGATTTTATAAA
>JBDLWG010000609.1:0-8347 GCA_039804385.1 Bacteroidota bacterium | reverse complement strand
GTTAGAGGACTTAATATCCAGTCTCTCGGAATTAGATGAGCAAGCGTTGAGGGCGTTTTTTGAGAAACTAAATCATCGAATCGCTCATCCTGAGTTGCCAAACAATTAAATCTAAAAAAATGCTATGGCTAAACGTTTGCAAGATTTGAAATCTTGCAAACGTTTAGCCATGAAAATCAATTACTTATGATTTTTCAAAAAAATTACCATTAACAATATAATTCACTGATAATCAATGTTTTAAAAAACATTTAAATACTTATTTTTTTGGATATAAATGTTTAGTAATTCCTCTTGATGCTGCTTCATCATAATTTGTAATGGTTTCTTCGCTTGGATACTTAACCTCAATCGTAAGCGATTCTTTGCTTGTTGCATTTTCATATGCTTGCACATGATTGAAAAAATCTTCTTCAACTTCTATGCAACCATTTGTTTCTCCCAACTTAGAATCATGAATATAAAAACCGCTTCTGCCGTTACTCAGTTCACCAAAAGGCTTTAGAGGAACTCTTCGTTTTCCAAATTCATCTAACCGTAATTGACAATTAGTTCGCGCTTTTGGGTTTTTTAGCCCCAATGAGTTTAAGTATTGTGGCGTTTGTGAAGGCATATGCTCAATGAAACCTTCAGTATGACGCACAGGTTCACAAGAATATATCGTGTTGCTCGCCACAACTTTTGCAGGTTGTCCAGCCGTTTTGATATAAAACGAATAGGTATGCTCTGTAATAGGACCAAGATTGGGTCTATTTTGATGTTTCGCCCGTTGATAATTTTTTTCTCCAGAGCAGGCTTTGTAAACAAGTTTGGTAAAATACGGCTCTAAGTCATACGATTTTACCATTATATATTGCCCATTAAAAATAAAATCTACCATTTTTTTTAGTTTTAAAAAATATTATTTTAAAAAATTTAAGTTTTTAATTAAAAATAATTCCTTTTTCTACTAAAAACTGTTTTACTTTTAGTTGCCAAACTGCTTCAATTGAATGTAGCGGTAATTGAAAATTCTCTAATATTTGGCAAACATCTATTCCAGCCAATGATTTTTTTTTAAAATCAGCACCTCTTTCTAAAAGGTAATGAACTTGTTCATATAAATCTAACATGGACAAAAAAATAATAGGTGTAACGCCCGATGTATCTGTTTGGTCAATATCTGCGCCTTTGTCTAATAAATACCTCATTCTGTCCCATCTGCGAGCATAAAAAGCTTGAAATAATGCAGGCTCACCATTATAAGTGCTATTTACATCTCCACCTGCATCCACAAGTGTTTCTAATAATATATCATCTTCACCTTGAGCCGCTAATGCCACTAACTGGAATCGAAGTGATGTTTTACCTTCAGGGTCAAAAATCATCTGATTGGGGTCTGCGCCTAATTCCAGAAGTATTTTAATGATTGAAATGTTCTGGTGCATAACAGCCCAAACAAGCAAAGTTAATCCTGCTTTTATTCCTACTAAATTAATATCTAATTGATTGCTGTTTATCAATTTCAATATTTTTGCTTCATCTCCTTTACTTATTGCTTCAGCAATTTGGTCATGTGGTCTTTTGAAAAAATCACGACTGTCAAAACTATGTATCATATTTTTATTTTTTAAAACTTTATTTTACGCATAGATTGCTGGTTTGCAACCAAAATCTTTCTTTAACTTTAACAATAAGGTATCTCTTTTGGCTTGTATTGCAGTGACAAGTTTGCCCATACTATGTCCATCTAATATGGAATCATTTGTTTTTACTACGTATTGATTTTTTCCATATGCCTTGGGTAAGCCACCTGTTAGCATTATATATTTTACAAGTAAACTTGCTGGTATTCCTACATATGGTAATCTTTTTGTTGCTTGTTCAAGCCCCATTCCTACTAATTTTCTGTTATCTTGAGCTAAGTTAAGTGGGTCACGAGAATTTTTATATACTTCCACATTGTTTTTACTGATTTCGTAATCCTTTATCGAAGCACCTTCTCTCGTTACTGTATTTTGGTGGAGACCCGCAGGGTTAAACGTCATTCCTTTAAATCCAGTCTGTTGGCTTGCTGCGGATGCCAAACCTCCCCCTAAAGAATGTCCTGTTGTTTCAACATTATTAATTCCCACTTTAAGTTTAAGAGTTCGAGCAAGTATCATAGCTTTGTCATATTGTTGGCTTTGTAAACCGACACCTTGAATAAGATCTGCTTTACCATCTTTTTTCACATCCTCAGTACCTGCATAAGATATTACATATTTACCGGGTTCTGCATCAGAATGATAAATTTTTGCTTTAAAACCAGAAGCATCATCTTCCAGCATTTCCTGTGAAATACCGAGTTTCTTTAATTCTTCTTTACTTACTAATTTCCAATCGGGTGCCATTTTATCAAGAGGAGGAGACTTTTTATCTTCATAAACGGCATCTGATAATTTAGCTCGCTCCGTAGCTTTATTTAATCGTTCATATTCCTCAATTGTTTTTAACGCTTCAGCTTGTTTATCGCTTGGTAAGTTTTTTACTCCCTTTTTCATAGCCGCAATTGCAGCTAAACGCGTCGCATATCCATTCGGCTCATTGCCTGCAGATTGTGCGAGCAATGAACAAGGAGTTGCTGGCTTGGGCGGAACAATAGGTTTCACTGGAATTTGCGGCTTCACAGGTGGTTTTACCACAGGTTTAGCAGGCACTTTCGGCTTCACAGGCGGTTTTACCGCAGGTTTCGCTTTCGGCGCATTCTTATCCGACATATCAGGCAATTGAATATTTGGTTTGGTCACACTCACATTTCCTGTGCGACTTGTCCCATTCACGACTCCACTGCCACTCACGCTCACGCTAACTTTCACGCTTCCTCCTTTCACCGCACCCGCAGCAGGCGCAGCAGCACTATTGGCAACAGCCGTAGTCGGCGGTAGCGCAACAGGTGGAATCGGCACAGGACTCAATGCCGCGATTTGCGCCACTTGAACACTTTGAACCGTCGGCACTGCTAATTTTGGTATAGATGGCACGATTGGCAAAGGCAGCCGCGATAAATCCAATCCTTTATTGAATTTAGGAAATTTCGCTTTCATTTTTGCCCAAAAAGCCTTTGCTTTTTCAACCCCTTTTTTCCATTTTGCCTTGAAATCCGCTATTTTTTGCGTGACTTTAGACAATTGTTCTTTGATTTTCCGAGCTGTTTCTGCCGCTTTTTTCGCTTTTTCTTTAAATTCCGCTAATTTGGCAGCCCATTTTTTAAGTTTTGCCGCCGTATCTTTGTTGAACAAGCCTACCATGCCCGCAAGAGTCGTCAAACCACTATCGCCTTTGCCCAAAAGTTCCGACACTTTGTCTAAACCCACTCCAAGATTGCCTGACAATTTTTCTAAATCGCCTAACAACTCTTTTACAGAACCGATTTTTGGCAATTCAAAAGATTTATTTTTCAAGGCAGTGACCCAATTCGAGATGCTTGAACCCCAATTTTGAAAAGGATTGCCTGATGGTAATTGTGTTTTAAACTTTTTAAGAAAATCAGCCGCTTTTTGAGCATATTTGCTCCCTGTTTGGAGCATTTCGCCCCCTGTTTTCAACTTATCTTGGTAATCAGCCACCCGTGTCGCCACTTGATTGACCTGATTCGCGGCATGATCCCATTTACCTGCCCACTGTTCTAACCATTTATTGCCCGTCACACTCGAAACAATACCGCCAAACGACCGAATCGTTCCCGCACTATTGGATAGTAGTTTGTTAACATCTTTGATACCTTCATTTGTTTTTCCAAAAAGACCTGATAAATCACTCAACCCCGTACCACCCATAGCGAGCCAACCCGAAACGGAGTCAGGTGTTTTTATATTTTTTAAATTACTAATATTTTTTTTAAACGTATCAAAAAAGGCTCCTGCTTGACTACCCATTTTTTGACTCCATGCATCCCATTGTGCTTTTAAACCACCCGATTTTTTATCTTTTTCAAAAAAATCAGCCGCTTTCTTTGAAAAATCAGCTCCTTTTTTCAATATTTCGGCAGCTTTTTCTGCTTTTGAAGCAGCATCGCCGACTTTATTACCAACCTTATCCAATTCAGCAGCCCATTTTTCCAGAGCCTCTTTTGCTTTTGGATTGCCCGTCAAGGTAGAAACCACCCCGCCAAATGTTTTAATGCCTTCCGATGCACCCGCCAAATAAGATTTGGCATCGTTTAACCCTTTCGAGAGTCCCTTAGACGCGTCCGACAAATCGCTGAATCCCGATTGAGCCATTTTTAACCAGCCTCCAATCGTATCAGGATATTTTTGATTTTTGAGTTTATCAACACCTTGTTTGATTTGGCTAAAAAAAGTTTTAGCGCGTTGCCCTAATTGCGATTTAAAAGCATTCCATTTTGCCGCTAATGCACCACTGCCCAATTGTTTACTAAAATTGCTTAAAAAAGTACTCGCTTTCGTGAGATACGTCATGCCTTTCAGAGCCGCATCTTTGTACGTATTGAATTTACGGACAACTTTACGGACTTCATTTTGAACATTTTGTAATTTATCTGTCCATTTTTGCAAGGCTTTTTGCAATTTATCATTCCCCAATAACTTGCTTGCCATGCCGCCATATTGATTCAATTTACCCGCAAAATCGGTTGCTTTACCCAGAAATTGTTGTCCTTTTTCTATAAAACCTTGCGTTTTGCCCATCAATTGGTCGAATCTACCTTTCACTTGTTCCATTCCTGCGGCAACTCTACTCATCGCATTCGCCAAACCACTGTTTTGCGCTACCGCCGCGATATTCGTTACACTCGGCAAATTGGATATATTGGTTGGAACATTGGTCAACGCTTGCATCGGCGGCAAACCGCCACCCGCTAATGCTGCAACGCCGCCCACATTCGATACTGCCGACATTGGATTGGCTTGCACAGGTACACTACTCGTGCCCGCGCCCGTCAATGCCGATACATCAGGCATGCCTGTTGCGGTCACGCTCGCAAACATACGGCTAAATGCGCCCCCACCGCCTGCACTCATTACATTTGAAATCGTAATCCGACCGCCTAATCCACAACTATTACTGGAATTGGCTAATAACGGACGCGCTCCGAAAACTTTTACCCCGTCCGAACAGACATTTTGCCATCCTGTCGGTATCGGCGTACAGGGTGCGCAATAGGGTTTATTCCGACAACCGCCAAACATCGGGATATTGACAAATGGAATCGTATCCATTTCAGTTGCAAAGATTTGCCCAGAAAGTTTAACCGGTTTTGGAATGACGCGCAACGTTCCAGGCGCAGTGCCTGAGCTACAACGCAACATAACACCATTTGGAACAAATTTTTGACCACTGCCCATTTTGCAATTTGTTTGCTTCGATTGCGTAGAACAACCTACGGAATCTATGAATTTTTATAAAGTGAAATATTCGTTTTAAGCAACTTCTTGTTTGCCATCCGTCAGCATCAATAACCAACCGATTTCATACTCGTATTCATGGCTTGCCGCAACGTGTAAATATTGTTGCGCCTTTGAAAGACAACCATCCGCTTGTCGAAAAGCATACATTTCGCCACAATGCACTTCAATCGCAGGCATTTCCACATAATATTGTTGCGTCATATTTTGCAAGGCTTGTTTGAACGCGTCTTCCTCAAATCGCTCCTCATCCAAAATACCCGAACAATTGACACATTGATACGATTCAAAATTGTCCAATACCGCCGATACTTCTGCCTGCATCACTAAGGGCAAATCTACATTTTCAATGAATTGGTTCATAATTCTAAATCGTTGATTATTAGCATTTTGCGTCAGATTCATGCCCGAAAATAACACGCCATAAATGCCTTTATGTTTCATCGAATGAAGCAACAACGCTTCATCGCCTAAATTTTGGTCAAAAGCCTTGAAAAAAGATTCCATTTCGTCGGATTGCCCATATTTCTCCCGCAAATCCCCTTTGAGTTTCGTCCAACGATTGGGTAAATCTTGAAAATTCGTGATTTGCAAAATATTTCCTTCCGCATCCCTTTCAAAAATTAGATGTTGATTCAACGCGTTCAAATCTTCTAATAAAACCGAAAACGCATCTTGCGCCGTTTGCGCAAAAGACAATACTTCGATTCCAACAATGCTATTTTGTCCCGATTGGTCTAAAATCGTTTGTCGGACGCTGATATGGATTTCATTTTCAAAAATTTGGTCATTCACCCGAATGCGCGTGCGTGATAAGGCTTCGTAAATTTCGCTTTTAGGATTCGTCATATTTTTAACACATAGGTCACTTAGGTTACAGAGGACACATAGCGCATTGATTTTCAATACGTTGTGATTTTGATGTATATCTTACAGCCATTTTCGCTTTGGACAATTTTAGAAATAGGATGCTTATGATTTCAAAGATTGGAAGGATGTTTGGGGTTGAATAACGCAACTGAAAACTCAAAAGCATCCTTCCCATCCTTCCCATCCTTACAATCATCAGCATCACAAAAAAAGCATCCTTCCAATCCTTACAATCATCAGCATCCTATTTCAAAAATTTTGATGTATATCTTATTTATTACCAATCGGAATCATCAATGGAAACACCGATTTGGCTTCACTATCAATTTGACTATCTGGAAAATGGAAAATCTCTTTCCGTCCCAATGCCAATTCCCCTTTGATAGTCACTTTGACCAAAACAATCGCTTCCTTCGCATTTTGAATCGGTTCACTGAGGTTGACTAAGACATCTTCGATTTTAAGACGCGGTTCGTATTCTTCCAATAAGAATTTTAAATTTTTCCGAATCGACTCGCGCAATCCATTTCGCCAAAGCAATTGTCCTGCTTTTTGCGGCGGCGTAGCGTATTGAAATTTGTTTAAAACGCTCCCAAACATCGCATCATAAGCATATTCCAAAGGCATGGTTTTCAAAATCAATCGAATATTTTGTTGCACAGATGTTTGAATATCAACGGTTTCTAATTTTTTACCCGTGATGATTCTATCCACTTTTAAGGGTAATGCGTAATAATTCATCGTCTTGAAATGGATTTTTAAGAATTTAATTTGACGGTTGCCCCTGCGATATTCACCCCACTCGAACCGATAATACCGACTTTTGCGCCGTTAATCGCCACTTCATTCGTGCCTTTGATACCTGCTTTATTCGCAACCATCGCGGCTGTTTCGCCGCCATTGATGACTGCCGAATTATTTTGTAAGACAATATGTTCGTTTTGTTGCCCCTTGATGACAATTTTTTTGCCGACAATAATCACTTCGCCGCCATCTCCTGCATTGATAATGATTTGTCCATTTTTGGCAGTGGAAATATGAATCGATTTACCTGCGGTAATCTGCACTTTTTCCCCTGCGTGAATCCCAATATTTTTAGGCGACCGAATTTCGATACTTTCTGATTTTGCCTTATCATTGAACAAAATGGAGTTTTGTCCCCGCGTTTTGATGCCTTTGAGGTCATTTTGCGGGTGATGATGCTCCGGTTTTGCCTCATGATGGTAAAAACCTGATAAAACAAACGGTTTTTCAGGATGCTGTTGTTCAAATGAAACCAAAACTTGGTCGCCGACTTCGGGCAAGAAATAAATCCCTTTATTCGCCCCTGTGTAGGGCGATGCTACCCGAATCCAAGGCAAGGTTTTATCATCTGCCTCTTTCTGCCAACGAAATTTAACTTTAACCCGCCCTAATTTTTTATCATCATCCACTTTTATGACTTCTGCTACTTGGTCTTCACAAAACGGCGGGTCTGTGGAATGCGTCAAGGTCGGAACGCGCACTTCTTTGGGCAGGGCTTCAAAATGATTGGTATAATTGCCGCCATGAGAAATCTCATGCGTAATACTTGTAATTTGATACGTGCCATAATCCTCTGCAAACCAATCTTTATCGTCAATTTTAATCATCCCGCCAACCCGTAAAGTGGCAATTCGACTCGAACCTGTCAAATGAATCATATCATTGATATGAGCTTGTTCTCTGCGGTCAACCATCCATTCCAATTCCTTTTTCGTCACGGTTTGATGAATGAAAAGTTCTGGATCATTGATAAAAATCGTTTGTTGTGCCGCATCCATGATGGATTGGGTCAATTTGTTGAATCCAGGATTATCTTGATAGTTCGTTTTTTCCGTTAAATTCTTATGTTCGAGGTAATCGTAAGCATGAAACGTAAATTTTTTAGGGACGGCTTTCACCGCACAACTCAAATGCAGCAAATCAGAGCCATAACTCAAATTCGTAGGCTCAGTAGGCTCAGGTTGGTCTATAAAATGCAACGTTTGTCCATCATAATAGAGCCATTTGCCATAACGCGCCGCCAAACGCCCTAAAAAATTCCAATCCGATTCTTTATATTGCACAATGTA
>JBDLWG010000608.1:0-2749 GCA_039804385.1 Bacteroidota bacterium | reverse complement strand
ACGACCAAACCCGTTTCACAAAATAAAATTAAGCAAATAATAGCATACGACAACGTGTTGTACTGCGTAAAAAAAGCCTCTACATGCTTATCTAAGTGTAGGAAAAAATCAATAAACTCGTGCATAGTTATTACGATTTTTGTAAAAAAAGTTGATTTAAGCTGTTTTTTTGTAAAAATTTAAGCGCAAATATACGACAAATCGTATCAAGCAAGTATTTTTACCAAAAATTGATGTACTTTACGGCAAAATTTACCAATTTTAATTATTAATCAAATCAAAATTTAACATTACTTGAATCCTTTTCAAGCGTGTCATGTCGATTTTGTTTATCACTGAGGGGTTATGAATAACATTTTGATTATTGGAGCAGGTCGCTCCTCTACGGCGTTGATAAATTACGTCCTCGAAAAAGCCAAATTTTATAATTGGTTTGTAACGGTAGCGGATGCGAACCACGAAGTCGCCCTTAAAAAAATTAATGGGCATCCCAATGGACGCGGTACTTGGTTGGATGCTACGAAAGTCAATGACCGCCGTGAATTGATTCAACGGGCTGATGTGGTGGTTTCACTCTTGCCGCCGCACCTTCATTTTGAAGTGGCGCAAGATTGTATTAAATTAAAACGGCATCTGATTACGGCTTCTTATATTTCAAAACAACTCTATGCGTTAGGCGATGAAGCCCGTTCTAAAGCATTGATTTTCATGGGGGAAATGGGGCTAGACCCTGGTATTGACCACATGAGTGGTAAACAAAAAATTGATGAAATTATTGCAAAAGGGGGTCGATTGAAATCATTTCGGTCTTATACAGGTGGCTTAGTCGCGCCTGAATCGGATGATAATCCTTGGCATTATAAGTTTACTTGGAATCCGCGCAATGTGGTTTTGGCAGGGCAGGGAACGGCGCAATATTTAGAAGAAGGCAAGTTGAAATACATTCCGTATAACAGACTGTTTACGCAATATCGCACCGTACACGTTCCAAATATGGGAGACTGGGAAGCCTATCCGAATCGGGATTCGTTATTATACAGAGAGTTGTATGATTTGGGACCGATTCCCAATTTATTGAGAGGAACATTGCGGCATAAAGGTTTTTGTGATGCTTGGAATGCGATCATTCAAATTGGGTTGACGGATGGCTCTTTTCCGATTTTGGATTCCGAAGAAATTACGTATCACGAATTAATGGAATCGTTTGTTTCCAACAAAGCTACGGGTTCTTCGGTCAAAGAAAAAATTGCCAATATGTTGGGTGAACCTTCTGTGGATTCGCCTGTCATGCAAAAATTAGAATGGCTTGGTTTGTTTCGGAAGAAAAAATTGCGTATCAAAAGTGCGACTCCAGCGTTGATTTTAGAACAATTATTGTTGGAAAAGTGGAAATTGAAAGATACCGAGCAAGATATGGTTATCATGCAGCACGAATTTGAATACGAATTGAACCGACAAATGCGGCGATTGACTTCCACATTGGTTTTGAAAGGAACGGATGGTAATAATACTGCGATGTCTCGATTGGTCGGTTTGCCGATTGGTATTTTTGTGAAATTAGTGATGTTGGGCAAAATTAATTCGATTGGGGTCAATATTCCTGTGTTGAAAGAAGTTTATGAGCCTGTTTTAGAAGAATTGAAAGAATATGGAGTCATTTTTCAAGAAAAAGATGAAGTTTTAAAAGATAAAGTGTAAAATTGAATTAGGAATAAAGGAAATGGAGGAATAAAGGAGGCAATAAATTGATTTTTTTGCCTCCTTTTTGCCTCCATTTCCTTTATCCCTAATTCTCTTTTTTTCAAAAACATTTTTTTATTCCAATAGACCCTTTATATTTGCCGCTTCTTTCATTGATAAACCAATTAATTCAATAGATGAAACTTCAAGAAATCACTGTAACGGGCAAAAAAGCGACTCGGGACGGTTTCGGTGACGGTTTGGCGGCAGTTGGTCAGACCAATTCAAAAGTAGTTGCCTTGTGCGCCGATTTGGTCGGCTCCCTAAAAATGGATGCTTTCATCAAGGCTTTTCCACAACGATTTGTGCAAGTGGGGATTGCGGAAGCCAATATGATGGGCATTGCGGCGGGTTTAGCAACGGCGGGCAAAATTCCTTATACAGGTACGTTTGCCAATTTTTCAACGGGTAGAGTCTATGACCAAATTCGACAATCCATTGCTTATTCGCATAAAAATGTCAAAATTTGTGCTTCTCATGCAGGTTTAACGCTTGGTGAAGATGGCGCAACCCATCAAATCTTGGAAGATATTGGCTTAATGAAGATGTTACCTGGGATGACGGTCATCAATCCTTGTGATTATGCGCAAACCAAAGCGGCTACTATCGCGATTGCAGAACATTATGGGCCCGTTTATTTGCGTTTTGGTCGTCCGTCTTGGCCCATTTTTACGACGAATTTGCCTTTTGAGATTGGAAAAGCATTGCCTTTGACAACAGGGAGTGATGTTACGATTTTGGCAACAGGGCATTTAGTTTGGAATGCTTTGGAGGCTGCAAAACGGTTGAGTTTAGAAGGAATTAGTTGCGAAGTCATTAATATTCATACGATTAAGCCTTTGGATGCAGCGACGATTTTGGATTCTGTCAGCAAAACCCGTTGTGTCGTGACGGCAGAAGAACATCAACGCAATGGTGGTTTGGGCGACAGTGTTGCGCAATTATTGTCGCGCAAAATGCCGACTCCGATGGAATATGTTGCCGTTAATGATAGTTTTGGCGAGAGTGG
>JBDLWG010000607.1:0-12183 GCA_039804385.1 Bacteroidota bacterium | reverse complement strand
ATGTACATAACGCACTTTGAAACTCCGCAAACAGGCTGCATCTGGAAAAGGATTATCAGGGTCATAATTGAAATAATTGTTTAATAACAATTGCTCATGATTGCCCATTAAACAATTGATTTTAAAACCTTTGTGTTGTAAATCAAAGATTCTATCAAGCACTCCTTTGGAATGTTCGCCCCTATCAATGTAGTCGCCTAATAAAAATAATTCATCTTTTTTGCTGAATTGCATTTGTTGTAATAAACCATCAAATAGTTTTAAACAGCCATGAATATCACCAATTGCTAATTGTCTCATTGATTTTGTAGTAATTTTGATAATAAGGTTGCAAAGACGGGAAAATAAATTCATATTACAAAAATTTGAATTAGGATACTTGGGATAGGAAGGATTACAAGAATGTTTTTGGATTGAAAAATGCCCCTTTCAACTCAAAAACATCCTTGTAATCCTTTACATGCTTCGCATCCTAATTCGAATTTTTTTAATTAAAAAAGGCTCTTGCAGATATACCCACTGTAAATGGACGATTGCGCATATAACGCGGACGACCTGCTAATTCAGCCGATAGTGCGTTCACATCGCCAAAATTTGCAGCTTCATTGGTGATATTATTGCCAAACAAAGCAAAATCATATTTTTTATAATTCACACCAACTCGCGCATTTACAATGGAATAAGCAGGTAAGACCCGCCATTTTTCAATAGCTCGAACGCCATCCGCACCCAAAATAGGAAATTGACTCACGCGTTCTCCAACATGTTGGAAATCCGCCCGAATGTAAGCCGTCGTCGATGGCGCGATATCCCAAGCATATTGTGCATTCAAATTGCCTGTGAAACGCGGCGCGAAAGGCAATCTATCTCCTTTTTGCGCACCTAATGCCAAGGTCACTTCTTCCACTTTGGATTCGCTATAACCTAAGCCAATGCCTAAATCCAATCCTGGTATCAAACGCATTTTAATATCGGATTCAAAGCCAATACTGCTTGCCCGTCCAACATTGCCCGTAAAGACAAAACCACAATTGACCAAACGGCGAAATTGTTGCAAATTCGACCAATCATTATAATAAACGGCTGCATTTAAAACCATTCTATCATTCAACAACCGCGTTTTAAGCCCTGCTTCATATGTCCAAACGAAATCGGATTTATAATCTTTCGGTACTTTGATATTCTCACGCGTCAATTGGTCTAAATCGGCTTTGCAAAATACAGGTGGAATCGCATCATTCAAACCACCCAAACGGAAACCGCGAGAAATGGACCCGTAAATATTCATTTTATTGGTGGGCTCATAATTGACGATAAAGCGCGGATTAATGCCTTTTTCATGCAATTGTAAGGTCGTATTGAACACTTCGGGTGCTAAAATGAACCCATCTGCATTGTAAGTACGTGTTTTTGTAGCGTCAAAAGCACGCAACCCAAGCGTCATTTTAAAATCAGCCGTTGGCGCGTAATACAATTCTCCAAAAAAAGCAATTTCTTGAGTACGGGAATCATTTTTAAAACGATACAAATTATCAGAACCAGACGCACCCCCTACAACATGATCTTGCAAAGACGTTTCAATACCAGCCGTACCATTGGAGCCGGTGATACCATTGCCTGCTTCTGCTAATTTTTCATCGGCATAATACGCACCAATGGAAGCATTCCAAGCCAAATCGGTTTGCGTACTCAACCGCAATTCTTGTACAAACTTATTGTATTTGCCACCGCGTTGTTGTCCAGATGCCCAAAACAAACCAGCATCACTCAAAACAGGCGCGGTAAAACCAGGAATCGTAGAAATAAATTCCGTTTGGTCTTCAATTTCATCAAATTGACGGTTGGTATAAGAGGTACTTGAAATCAATTTGCTCATACCTAACTGCAATTGATTCACGAGAGAAGCATGATACCATTTGTCGTAAAAACTTTCTGGAAAACCAGCTACGCGTTTTTGTTTCAAATTACAAGCACAGGTATCCGCAAAATCATAGCCTTTGCCACTCAAATTTTGATAAATGACTTTTGCCTGTATTTCAAAATTTTCGGTTGGATAAATGCCTAATCCAGCATGAAAACCGTATTTTGTTTTGCCATCAATGTTTTCAACCACATCTTGTGTTTGACGGGGCGTATTCGCATTGAGGATGCGGGTCGGTTGACCATTCCAAGATTTCAACAAAACTTTGTCAAAAATCCCTGATTGATAATCTCTAAATGCCCCAATCCGCAAAGCTGCTTTGCGTTTGACTAATGGAATATTGTACAAGGCTTCTATATTATGGTCAATCGCACCATCGCGCACTACGCCACTGCTCAATAAAACAGAGCCTTCCATTTTGGAAGCATCAGGGCGATTCGTGACCACTTTCACGGCACCACCCATAGAGCCAGAGCCATATAACGTGCCTTGTGGACCCCGCAAAACCTCTACCCGAGCAATATCCAAAATACGCGGGTCAATCGTTTCGGGTAATGGGGTTTCATCCAAATAAAAAGAAGTCGCTTGCGCCCCGCCAATGCTTCGGATACTGATTTGATTGGACATCCGCCCATCATTAAAAGTGCCGCCGCCGCCTTGCGTTCCAAAAGCCAAATTGGGAATGCGAATGGCATAATCTCTAAATTCTAAGGAGTTATTCCGACGCAATTCCGCAGCATTTAACGTCGAAATACTCATAGGTACTTTTTGTAGGTTTTCAGCTTTCCGATTGGCAGTTACCATCACTTCGCCGAGTGTCGTGCCTTCGCGTAAGGCAACATCCAACATTAATTCTGGATTATTGTTGCTAACAGACACTTTTTGAGCAACATAGCCAATCATCGACACATTTACAATAAATGGATTGGGCGTACTGGCAGGAATCGCTAATCGGTACTTGCCAAAAGCGTCTGATAGTGTCCCTTTATCCGTTCCATCTAACACAATGGTCACGCCAATAAGGGCTTCACCAGATTTGCTATCGGTGATTTTTCCGTACAGATTTTGTGCTTTGCCCACAACACTGCCAAATAGAAGCAGGAATAAAGGCAAATAAAAGAGTTGCGTAGTTGGTCTCATCCTCATTAGATTGCAGATGTTTTTTAAAATGAAAAAATGGATAATATCGTTTGTTTTTTATTTGGGGATGAATCGTTTTTTGTTGAAAACGTTTATTGTTTGGTAATCAATCGTTTACAAGTGGTAAAAAACAACATAATAAAGATACCATGAGGAAAGCCATGATATGATATTGTTATAACAAAATGTATACGATTTATGGAGTGCAGTTCATTACACTTACATTCTAAAAAAATGCCAAATCTGCGAGCTAAATGGTTTGCAGTTTTGTTCAATTATTGTTTGTGAGAGCGAAGATAGATATTTATTTTTGATTAGCAAAGATAATCGTCTTTTTTTTGTATAAATTTTTTTCAATAGGACTTTACGTAAGTGTTCGTAAAGTCCTACTAAAATGGGGGACTTTACGTAAGTGTTCGTAAAGTCCCCCCATTTTATTTCATCTTTTTCCAATCAATTTCTTCAAAATTGGCAAAAACGGTTTCGGGCAAACTGAAATAAACACCCATCGGCGCAAGGTATTTGCCATCGCCCCGATTCCCTGATAACATAATATGCCCCAAACTCCGATAATCTTGCCAAGGCGTTGACATTTTGGGTTTATCATCGGTCGCTTTTTCAAAATAATCCCATTGCGTCACCAATTGACTCGACGGATTGACATAAACCCAATATTTATTATTCGGCGTAACACCCACATTTTTAAAAGTGACTTCCAAAACATCATTCGCAATGCCTAACCAGTTGTTTTTCGCACCCAAAGATTTGAGTTTCACTCCAGAATCTTTCAATTTGAACGGCATCACCAACCAATACGAATCATTTATCCATACTTTCCGACCGATTTCTAAATATTTTTTTAAACTATCTGGATGAGTGGTTTCTTGTTTATTAAGTTGAACTTTGCCTGTCATGGTTTTTAAATTCAAAATAATTTTAATATCTTCATTGATATAATCAATTCGCACTCGTTGTTGAAATTTGTCCCAAATTAAATATCGTTTATTGAAAAAAGTCCAACGCAAAAAATGAGCATTATCCCATTGCGCTCGTCCGCCGCAGGCTTCCATGACTTTATCGGCAATTTCAATCGCTTTTGCGTCTGAATTTTCGAGGTCAAAACCCGCTTGTGGTGTATTGGGCATTTTTTTATAAACAAAATTTTTGGAAGTTTGACAGGCAATCAGGAATGGAAGGATGCCCAGCAGGAATTTTTTAAAATTTTTCATTGTATATGGATTGTTTAAATTGAAAAAAAGCGGTTTGCCAGAGGGCAAACCGCTTTGTAGGATAGAACAAATGTGGTATTTTTATGATTTCGCCACAAAGTTAGGTAACTTTTTGAATATTTTATTCGTTCAACACAATTTTTTTATTTAAAACACCTTTATCGGATTCAATCGTCAATAAATAAACGCCTTTGCCCCAATTTCCAATCCTTAATGGACGCGAATTGGGTCCGATTTCAAAATTCATAGCTTGATTTTGCAATAATTGCCCTGTTACATTGTAAATTTTAACTTGGGCATTAAAACTTTCGTCCGTATAAAGTTGAATATTCATGGATTGTCCCGCCGCGACTGGATTGGGCGCAATCGTGAAATTACTTACATGTTCGATTTCATGGACTCCGACGGTCGTACCTGTTGTAAAATTGCCTACTATACTTGGCGCGGAACAAACTTGAAAATTAGAAAAAGGAGTCACCCGCCAATAAACGCTCACAGATTGTCCTGGAATCAAGAAACCTGCAATCGTTTGTTCCCATAAATCAAATTTAGAGCTAAATACAACAGCCCGTTTGGCAATATCTGCTGAGAAATTATTGAATTTACTCACTTCCACCAAATAAGCAGTTGCACCTGGTACATCTGACCAATCCAAGCGAGCAAAATTAGAATGCGTCGTCGTTGTACCTGTTATAGGTGCTATAATTGTTGGTAAAGTCGCAATAGCTGCTATATTGGGCGTTAGATTCGGTCTCAAATAAGCGCGTTTGGCATTATTCAACAAATCAGCTCGAACCATTGCTTTTTGCAAAGGCGAAAAAGTACTTTCACAATTGTCAAAATAACCCATCATATTGGTTTCGTCAGGGTCATAACCAACACAGAGTGGGTCTTTGGATGCGCCATTATACGTACAGTTCGCATTCCAACCTAAACCTAAGTTAATATCCGCAGGCGTATCGCACAAACGGTCTCCTGATACATCGCAATTTTTATCAGCACCGCGAGAAACACGTTCGGTTTGATTCACGCCATCGGGTGCTGCCGCCGAAACGCAAGGCTGCGAAGTGCGATAATCTAATTGCACCGTACCATTTGGATTGTAAATCACAGGGTTATCCCAACCATAAAACGGGTGCAATAAACTGAAAAAGTGACCAATTTCGTGTTCCGCAGTGGAGGCTCTTGCTGCGCTGACTTGACTTTTGATAATCACTACCCAGTCATTATAATAAGCCGGTTCGCTATTCAAAGACCGATTGGAGTAGTAACCCAAGACCGTTACGCCGACATTGGATTCGCTATTCGCATTATTCGTCAAAAAGATATTGAGCGCGTTATGCCTTGCGCCATTATTTCGAGTGTAAATTTCATTGGAAATAAAATTAGCCCCATTCGTACCGGCAGGTGTATCGTAAATCACATCATTATTCAAATAGAAAAAATTACCATTTGCCAAGTAGAATTGAATATCCATTTCCAAATATTTCTTATTGATTGCGCAAAGCAATTCTAAGACTTTTGCTTCGGAAACGCGCCCTGTTCCATTCGCTTTGGCAACCAACCAAAAATTGATAGGCACATACGTAATAGGTCCGCGCACGGCAACAAGACCACGTTTAAAATCGTCCTTATTCTGTTCCAATTGTTTGACCAATACTTTAAAATCCTCTGAAGTCGTGCCGCAACCGTTCGATTGTGCGGATGCTTCGAGGGGCATATTCAATGCACAAATGGTCAAAAGCCCTCCAAGTAATCTTTTCATGATAGTTGTAAATTAAATGCTAACCGATAAAATTATTATTTTCAATAATGGATAATCCATGCAACGCAAAACGCAACCGTTGGATTTAAGTTGGGCAAAGCTAAGTAAAACTTTTGATTTGACCTATTTTTTAGAAAAAAATCATTGCTAACTTGAAACAAGTATTGAAAAAATTGGTTACTTGGATGCAATGCTGTACCTTTGCAAAACCGTCAAAATATCTAATAATCTATATGTTTATATTCATTTTTTAATTTAAAAAAATCTTCACATGAGTAAAGTAACCGTCATCGGCGCGGGCAATGTGGGCGCGACCGTAGCAAATGTTTTGGCAAGCAAAGATTTTATCAAAGAAATCATTTTGTTAGACATTCCTGTTAAAAAGGAATTTGCGCAAGGGAAGGCTTTGGACACTTGGCAGCAAGCTCCGATTGATTATTACGGCACAACGATTGTTGGCACGGACGATTATGCTGCAACGGCAGGGTCTGATGTGGTGGTGATTACGGCGGGTTTGCCGCGTAAACCAGGCATGAGTCGGGACGATTTGATATCCGTCAATGCAGGTATTGTAACAAGTGTAACGGAAAATGTGGTGAAATATTCACCAAACACGATTATTATTGTTGTTTCCAATCCGTTGGATGTGATGACGTATGCAGCGTTGAAAAAATCAGGTTTTCCTGCCAATCGCGTAATGGGTATGGCGGGCATTTTGGATACAGCGCGTTATCGGGCTTTTTTAGCGACCGAATTGGGGGTTTCTCCAAAAGATATTCAAGCGATTTTGATGGGCGGACATGGTGATACGATGGTTCCACTACCGCGTTACACCACTGTTGGCGGCATTCCTGTCACGGAATTGATTTCGGAAGAAAGATTGGATGCGATTATTGCACGTACCAAAGATGGCGGTGCCGAATTGGGTCGTTTGATAGGTACGTCTGCATGGTACGCGCCAGGGGCTGCTGCGGCACAGATGGTCGAAGCTATCGTTAAGGACGAACCGCGTGTGTTCCCTGTTTGTGCGTATTTGACGGGTCAATATGGTATTAAAGATTTATGTGTGGGCGTTCCTGTTGTTTTGGGCAAGAATGGCATTGAAAAAATCTTTGAATTGAAATTGAAAAAAGAAGAAAAAGAATTGTTGAAAGCGTCTGCTGCTGCGGTGAGCAATATGGTAGAAGCGTTCAAAAATTTGAAATTAGCATAATTTTTAGAACCGATCCAAAAGGTCGGCGAGGTTGCAACCTCGCCGACCTTGATTCGATAGAATCGGTTGATAATTGATTTCGAATCAACTACTTATTGGGATTTTTATTAAAAAAATCTAATAAATAAGTAGTTGATTCCTAAAAATCCTTCATTCTTGATTCAAACCAATAAATATTTAGGTTCAATGCAGGATTGTTGTTATTTTTGCCCAAAATTTAGGCACGTAACCCATTTTAAGTTTAGGATAGAATAACTATGATTTCACCTGTTAGTGAACTTTTAAAACGGATGATAACCAACAGAGGGCGCAATTTGGCGGATATATCGGTTACAAACCCGATTTTGTTGGTTTTTTTACGCCATTTTGGTTGTCAATTTTGTCGGCATGCGATGGACGAATTGTCTAAAAAACGTCCGCAATTCAAAATCTCTGGTACGGAATTAATTTTCGTGCATATGGCGGAAAATAAAGTGGCAGAAGAATATTTCACTCGTTTCAATTTGGAAGGAGCTGAACATATTTCGGACATCTCATGCCGTTTGTACATGGATTTTGGGTTGATGAAAGGTACCTTTGGGCAATTATTTGGTTTACAGACCTGGATTCAAGGGTTTAGCCTTCAAAAAAAATATAGTAATGATTTTGGAAAACACTTAGGCGATAGCTTTCAAATGCCAGGTGTTTTTATGATTTTTGAAGCAGAAATCAAAGAAAGTTTTATCTATAAAGTCGTTTCAGACCGTCCTGATTATGAGAAACTGGTCAGTTGTTGCATTCTTTGATATTTTTTTTTAAAAACGACAACATTTTTTGCTAAAACCTTAAAAAGGTGTAGCAATTTTACTAAATTTGTGTGCATTAAAGAGACGATATGAAAAACGAATTTTTGCGCATTATCTGGCATAAAAAACTATCGCCTTACACAGAAGGCATGTCTGGTCTGGTCAGTACGACTTATGACGAGCTTATCAAACAATATACAACGCATCGACGTTATTATCACAATTTGAATCATGTCATTGATTTGCTGAATCAGTTGAAACAATACGAGTTTCAAATCAATGATTGGGAGTCGGTCTATCTATCGATTTGGTTTCATGATGCCATTTTCACGCCGAATAAACCAGGTAATGAGGAAAAAAGTGCTGAATTTGCGCGAAAATTCCTCAATCAGACTCGTTATCCGCCTGCCCGCATTGAAAAAGTGGTGCAATACATTTTGGCAACCCAAAATCATGAAGTCCCAGAAGATGCTTCTTTGGATTTTCAATATTTTTTGGATTTCGATTTGAGCATTTTGGGGTCGGAAGAGACGATTTATGATACGTATTCCAAGCAAATTCGAGATGAATATTTTTTGTATCCCAATTTTATGTATAATCGGGGACGCAAAAAAGTATTGCAACATTTTTTGGATAAAGATTTTATTTTTAAAACGGACGATTATCGCGCGAAGTTCGAGGACAAAGCTCGCGTCAATTTGCAACGCGAATTAGACCGATTATAATTTTTTTTACAAAATATTGATTATCAAACCTTTGGAGGGTTTCAAACCCTCCAAAGGTTGTGTACTTCGTTTTTTTATAAAATATTGATTATCAAAACCTCCAAAAGTTTGATTATCAATTGTTTAATTACTTAAAACCATTTGACCATGAGAAATTTAGGATACCGTTTTTCAAAATACATCCCGCAAGCATCAGAGCAAAATGGTTTTGAAAAAATGTTGAAATTATTCCAAGAGTTGATTCTCCTCACATCGGGCAATGTTGGAGAAGCGTTGGCATGGCTCCATGAATTGGATAGACAACATCAGTTGACGGACAATAAGTATGGCATGGGCGATTTTGTAAACGATTTGTTGGAAAAAGGCTACATCAAAGAAGTCAAAAGCGATGAATTGAATTTCAAAATCACGCCCAAAATGGAGATTGGTTTGCGCAAAAAATCATTGGAAGAGATTTTTGGTTCCTTGAAAAAGAGCAAACGCGGCAACCACAGCACAGGTTCAAACGGCAAAGGTGATGAATTTACATCGGATGTGCGCCCGTTTGAATTTGGTGATCCGTTGGAACATCTTGCTGTTTCCAATTCAGTGCGCAATGCGCAAATCAATCACGGGATTGATGATTTTAAATTGAATACCAATGATTTAGAGATATACGAAACCTTTTATCAAAGCCAAATGAGTACGGTTTTGATGATAGATATTTCGCATTCGATGATTTTATACGGGGAAGACCGCATCACGCCCGCAAAAAAAACGGCGATGGCTTTAGCCGAACTCATCAAAACGCAATATCCCAAAGATACCTTAGATGTGATTGTTTTTGGCAATGATGCATGGCAAATTGAGGTCAAAGATTTGCCCTATTTGGAGGTTGGTCCGTATCACACGAATACAGTGGCAGGTTTGGAATTGGCAATGGATCTTTTGCGGCGGCGCAAACATGCCAATAAACAAATTTTTATGATTACGGATGGCAAACCGACTTGTATCAAAAAAGGCAAAGGTTATTATAAAAATGCGTTTGGTTTAGACCGAAAAATCGTAAATCGAACCCTTGCTTTGGCGGCGCAATGTCGAAAAGGCGGGATTAGTATTACGACTTTTATGATTGCGTCAGACCCTTATTTGCAACAATTTGTAGATGATTTCACCAAAGCGAATAATGGAAAAGCGTTTTACAGTGGCTTACAAGGCTTAGGCGAATTTATTTTTCAAGATTATAAAAACAACAAAGTGCGGCGACATAAAGGCGGATAATTTTTTTAAAACCATTTAAAATCAATACGTTATGCAAATAGCCAATCCAATTTATGATGTTGTGATGAAATATTTGTTGGAAGACAATAAATTAGCGCGGTTGTTATTGGGGGCGATTATTGGGGCGAAAATCGAAAAATTAGATTTTCGCCCGCAAGAATATGTTTCCAATGTTGATACGCGCAAAATTGCGTCCAATCGTAAAAAACGGGGCGATTCTCCCTTTTTCACAGTGTATCGCTTGGATTTTTCAGCGCGGATTCGACTTCCTGATGGAACGCAGCAAATGCTGGTCATTGAACTTCAAAAAGCCAAATTTGCAACGGATATTATGCGTTTTCGCCGCTATTTAGGCAATCAATACGCCAATCCCGAAAATACGGAACGCGTCAAAGTCTTGGATCCCAAAACCAAACGGAATCGGTACGTCAAAAAAGCATTGCCGATTTTGAGCATTTATTTTTTGGGGCACCGACTGCGGATGCTTGAAGCGGACGGTCGCCCTGTAGTGCGGATCAGTCGCTTTTATACGGATGCAGCAACGGGTGAAGTGTTGACTCAGAAAGATCCGTTTATTGAAAGCCTAACGCATGATAGTATTGTGATTCAAATTCCCGAATTGAAAAAACATCGGCGGAATGAGTTAGAAAAATTGTTATCCATTTTCGACCAAACGTATAAAACAACGAATATTCATATTTTGGAGATTGATGAAACGACGATTCCTGCTCACTTTTTGCCGATTTTGCGGAAATTACAAGGGGCGATTGTGGAAAAACAAATTCGGGATACGATGTTGCTGGAAGATGAAATTATTGAAGAACTCGAAGATAAAGAACGCGATTTGGAAGAAGCCATTGAAGATTTGACGCAAGAGTACGAACAAAAATTGGAGGAAAAAGACAAGGTTTTGGAAGAAAAAGATAAGATTTTGGAGGAAAAAGATAGGATTCTTGCAGAACAACAGCGATACATTGAAGCATTGATGCAGCAAATCAATCAAAAAAAATAGGAGTCGGGAAATTTATTTCCTACTAAATTAACCCAAGTTGCGCGGTACGGTCTGAATTAGGATGATTCGGATTCCGTTCGGATTGATTTTTAGGATTTTTATCCTAAAAATCAATCCGAATTGAATCTTAACAATTCCATAAATCCTAATTCAGACGATACCGCGCAACTTGGGTTACGTATTTTAACAACAAATAGTGCTGAAATTTGCTACGTTACCTCATTAACGTTTTTTTGATAAATTATTATTATTATTTTTATTCAAAAAATAATAATTTGCGAAAATATATTTTAAATTTGCAATTGTTTTACGACTCAAACCCAACTTACAAGCTTACTCCGAAACCTGTTTTGCTTTGCAAGTTTTCCTAAAATCTTTTTAAAATGAAAATAATTATAATTTCCCTTTTTTGTTTTTTCTCCCTGCATTCATCACAAGCGCAAATGGATTGGACATTAGGCATTTATATGAGGCAGTCGGTTTCCAACACGCTTGCCAAAGGAAAATTAATGGAACTTAAAACCGATTTTCATTATGGTTTTAGCAATGGGGTATGTCTGTTAGGCGCGTTTTTAGAGCGCAGCAACGAAGTGAGCATTAATTATTCAATGAAAGGTGGGGTGATGTATGCCTTTATCGGTGGCGGCGATGAAGATGTGACCGATTTAGACATTACGATTCAAGACGAGACGGGCAAAATCCTCAAAAAAGATGATGCAACCGATAATAACCCTGTCGTTGAATTTGAACCTTACAAAACAGCTACCTATCGTATAACGCTCAAATTATTCAATACCCATTCTAAAAATAGTTTTTGCAGTATTGTTTTCTTGCAAGAAAATGCTCAAAGCATTCCAATTGATAATTTAGGGCAGGCATTAGGAAAATTGTACGCGTATGGTTCATTGGTGAATCAAAAGCGGAGCGTTAAATTTTTGGATTTGGAGCAGCAATGGTGTCTCTATGGGATGGTTTTGGCGGAAGGTAGTGCAGAAACGGTACGTAATATTAATCTGGGCGAAGATGAACATCGAATGATTGCCGCAGGTGATGAAAAATGCACAGATATTGATATTTGCTTATTGGATAGTGCCACCCAATTGGATTTAAAATGTGATTCGGATAACGATGCT
>JBDLWG010000606.1:0-2879 GCA_039804385.1 Bacteroidota bacterium | reverse complement strand
TTTTAAAAGGAAGCGGAAGGCAAGAGATTCGAACTCTTGATACCCTTTTGAAGTATACACACTTTCCAGGCGTGCTCCATCGACCACTCGGACAGCCTTCCATTGCGCCGCAAAGATACGCTTTTTTTTAAAAAAAAAAATAAAAAAATAAAAAAAATCTACTTTTTACATTGGTACGATTTTTCGCTACATTTGTCGTTAATCCAGCAAAATTTATCTTGGGAATGAATTATTTCTATTAAATTTGAGTTGTAAAGTTGTTCTTCATTGCAAAAAATCAAATGTTAAGTTTATGAAAACCATTATTTACAATCTTCTTTGCAAAAAGGCTTGCCGCTATTTTCAAGGCAATTGTGGCGACACAGACCCACCCCGTTTTGAATTCTAAATGATTCATTATCAATTTTTTATGCAATTTTAAATTTAAAAAAATGTTAGATACATTGCTTCATTACTGGTGGTTGCCCACCCTTATCATCTGCCTATTGGCGTATCGGTTGATATTCCAACTCTTTGGCATCATCATCATCCCCGAAGATAAAACGGGTTTGGTCACGAAAAAATTTGTTTTATTTGGCGATAAAAAGGAGTTGCCGAGTGGCAGAATCATCGCAACCGAAGGCGAAGCGGGTTTTCAAGCCCAAGTGTTGGCTCCCGGCATTTACTTTTGGAAGTGGATTTGGCAATATGAAATCACTTTGCAACCCTTGACGGTGATTCCAAGTGGTCAAATTGGGTTGATTGTCGCCAAAGATGGGATTGAATTACCAAGCGGACGCATTTTAGCGCGCCGTGTGGATTGCGATTCTTATCAAGATGCGGTTGCTTTTTTGACGCATAGCGGTCAAAAAGGACGGCAGGCATCCTATATTACGGCGGGTTCGTACCGAATTAACACGTTTTTGTTTGAAATATTGGTTGCCGATATGACCAAGATTGAGGAAAATAAAGTGGGTATTATCACCACTTTTGACGGTACGGCGGTCGATAGTGGCAGTATTGCGGGCAAAATCGTTCCTGAAAATCATAATAATTACCAAGATGCGAACTTGTTTTTGAATGCAGGCGGAAGTCGCGGGTTGCAACAACAGATTATTTTGGCGGGTTCGTACAATTTCAATCCTTGGTTTTTGCAAATGGAACAAGTCGATATGGTAATGATTCCGATTGGTTATGTAGGTGTTGTGAACTCGTATGTGGGACCCGAAGGTAAAGATGTGTCGGGTGACGATTTCAAACATGGTAATATTGTCGCTCGCGGTTGCAAAGGGGTTTGGTCGGAACCACTCGGTCCTGGTAAATATCCATTGAATCCCTATACGATGAAGGTGGAAGTTGTGCCAACCACGAATTTGGTTTTAAATTGGGCTTCTGCCCGCACCGAATCGCATAATCTCGACCGTCATTTATCCACAATTACAGTGCGTTCCAAAGATGGTTTTCCTTTTAATTTAGACGTATCTCAAATTATTCATATTCCATCAATTGATGCCCCAAAAGTGATTGCGCGATTCGGGACGATGGCAAACCTTGTAAGTCAAGTGTTAGAACCCACGATTGGCAATTATTTCCGCAATTCGGCGCAAGATGCGGATGTGATTTCGTTTTTGACAGGTCGGAAAGAGCGTCAAGACTCTGCGAGACAGCATATTCAACGCGTTTTGGAACAATATAATGTGAATGGAGTGGATACGTTGATTGGCGATATTGTGCCGCCCGACTCGTTGATGAAGACGTTGACCGACCGTAAAATTGCCGAAGAACAAAAAGTGACCTACGAAACGCAACGCATGGCGCAAGAAACGCGGCAGTTGTTGGAAAAAGAAACGGCGATTGCGGACATTCAAAAACAGATGGTTCAGGCACAACAAGGCGTGCAAATTGCAGAACGCACCGCAGATGCCGCCGTCAAAAAGGCGAATGGCGAAGCGGCGAGTATCAAAGTGCAAGCGGGGGCAGAGTCGGAACGCGTTCAATTGATTGCTCGAGCAGAGGCAGAAAAGTTGCGCATGATGGGGAATGCCGAAGCAGAACGCACTCGCGTGACGGGTGAAGCCGAAGCCTTGAAAATTTTGGCGATTGGTAAATCCAATGCAGAAGCGTATCAATTGCAAGTGGAAGCGATGGGCGGCGAACAATTTACACGGTTGAAAATTGCAGAAATCATTGGAAAAGAACACATTAAGATTATTCCTGACATCCTTATCAATAGTGGTGGCGCAAGTGGTGGTAGTTCGATTGTGGATTTATTAGGCGTGAAAATGTTGGAAAATTGGAAAAAAGAGGAGAAGTAATTGGAAAGTAGAAGCGGTAGAACAAAGTGCGGCAAGTTGCAACTTGCCGCACTTTGTTTTTACAAATTAAAAATGAAAGTATAAGTTGAAATGAAAGCAAAACCGTTAAAACTTAATGTTGTAACTCGTCCTTAATCAAGCTTTGAAACATCACATAGGCATCCACTCGCCCTAAACTCGGATGTTGAAACACTTTCGGCAGTGTCCCAACAATGCTAAAACCCAATCGTTGCCACAAACGCACCGCATTTTCATTGGTTTTCACGACCATATTATACTGCATGCCTTCAAAACCCAATCGCCGCGCTTCCGCCAACGAAAACAAACCCATTTGATACCCAATCCCTTGCCCGCGCCAATCGGCATGTGTCATATAACCTGCATTCGCAATGTGATTTCCCAAATCAGGTTGATTCGCCTTGATGAAAAAAATGCCAACGATTTGATTTTGAACCAGATACACATAAGTCCATTTATCGGCAGCAAGCCAATAAGCTAAGATATTGGTACGGTCTTCCGCCGTTTTGGGCGGGGCAAAAACCCAAGTATCGCCTTTCGATAAAATGGGTTCGATGATAGTCCATA
>JBDLWG010000605.1:0-6857 GCA_039804385.1 Bacteroidota bacterium | reverse complement strand
GTTTGCCGAATTGTAATGCCAAATTACTGACCGTCAGCATGAGTATCGTAATTAAATGATAAAATGATGAATTTAAAATTGAATGATAATGAAAGCATTGTGTAAAAGATGCCTTATCAAGGGGCAAAGGTAAGCAATTATTTTAGTAATACTTAAAATGTTAACTTGGATTTATTGGATTAAGACGTAAGTTATACGTTACGCACGATGATTTGCGATAGGATGGATGTACGGATTTCACGGATTCGCACCGATTGGTACGGATTTTTTGAAGTAAAACGCGAAAAATCCGTACCAATCGGTGCGAATCCGTGAAATCCGTACATCCATCCTATCACAAATCATCGTAATCGGAGCATAACTTGGATTGATTCCAGATAATCCAATGAATCCAAGCTCTTATTTAGGTTTTTTCACATTATCTTGAAGAATAGTGGCTTTTTTCAAGCGTTCTTCGTGTTTTTTGCGTCGAATATCTTTATATTTTTGCGCCAATTCGCGCAAACCCAACTCTTTTTTATTACACTGCCGATGATAACTCACCACTGTCATCCGCGCCATATCTTCGGGATAGGTCACGCCTGTCTGCCGCAAATACTCCGAAAATCGAGAACCATCATAAAAACCCCAATTTTGACACATCCACAAGCCCAATCCTGATACTTTTTGTTCGACTTCCTCCTCTTTCAAGGCGACAAATTTGGTTTTGACCTCCGCTTCCAATTTTTTATCCAATTCTTTAAACGCATCAAAAATATCAATCGGAATGTAAACGCCGCCTAATTGCGTTTGTTGAATGCGCCATTCCCGACTTTTAGCGATTTCGGCGGGTGTATTGCCCGGTTTTAAGACGGGGCGTGTCGTTTGTGCCGACATCGGGGCAAAGGCAAGCGCGATAAAAGCGAAAAATAAAAGATTTTTTAAGCTATCCATTTGACATAGTTGTTTAAATTCATCGCTTAAACGCAAAGGTGCTTTATTTTATTGAATCAAGAAGGAATGAATTATCGGAATTAGTGAAATGCGGTTTCATTAATTTATAATTAAAATACATATTATTTTTTTTAATAAATTTGCATAAAGTGCGTCAAGTTTGAAACTTGACGCACTTTTATTTTACAAAAGCATCAAGTGCGTCAAGTTTGAAACTTGACGCACTTTTATTTCGCAAATAGCGTAGAAAATTTATATTAAAAATATTGCTCATAAAATTCCAAAATGCGTTCATCTACTCGAATATCTTGCGGACGCAATTTTTGTTTCAAAACAATGCCTTCCAACGTCCGACATCGGCTCAATGCAACATACGTCTGCCCGTGTTCAAACGCGCCCGCGCCCAAATCAATAATCACTTTATCAAAGGTCTTGCCCTGACTTTTATGAATCGTAATCGCCCAAGCCAACCGCAACGGATATTGTTTAAACGTGCCAGTAGATTCCGATTCGATGGTTTCGGCATTGGTTGGCGAAATTTTATATCGTTGAAGCTCCCAACTCGTCTTTTCAACCTCAATTCGTTTCAACGCTCCATCTTTTTGTTCAATCTGTACATAGATACTTTCATCGGTCAATTGCACCACTTTTCCAATCGTTCCATTGACAAATTCGCGTTTCATATCATTGCGCACAAACATGACTTGCGCCCCCAATTTTAATTTCAAAATCGGGTCTGCGGGCATGAGTTTTGGGTCGAAATTGCCCGAAACATCGCCCAAAAACGTATATTCTCGAGTGGTCAAAGCATCTAAGGCTTTCGTATTGAGTTGATCCACCAACGCATTTCGAGCCGAAAGCGTTATAAAATACTCTTTTGAATTAAAATTCGGTTTATATCTTTGATTCAAATCATCCAAATCATCATAATCAATTTGATTCAAACGCACCGCATCCAGCAACCGAATAAAATGGCGTGCTTCCTGCCGATACACCTTTTTCAATTCAAAGGTTTCTAACATAAAGTCTTTATCTTGAAATACTTTCGCATGAAAGAAAAAAGGCGATTCATAGGCTGTTTTGAAATACAATTGTTCTTCGGGACTCGCCACCACAGGTGGTAATTGAAACAAATCTCCAAAAAAGATGACTTGAACCCCGCCAAACGGTTTCGGATTTTGGCGATTGATGCGCAAAGCGTAGTCAATATTATCCACCATATCCGCCCGCACCATTGAAATTTCATCAATAATTAAAATTTGTAATCTTTGATAAATGCGGCGGTCTTTCCGCGCCTGAATCTCGGAACGTTGAATCAATTTCGCAGGAAAACCAAAAAAAGAATGAATGGTTTGTCCTTGCACGTTGAGCGCGGCAACCCCAGTGGGCGCGAGTACCACCGATTTTTTGCGGGTCGTATTTTTGAAAAGGGAGAGTAAGGTTGATTTGCCCGTCCCTGCGCGCCCCGTAATGAACAAATTCTTATTCGTTTTTTCCAACATGTCTAACGCGGCTTCAAAATCGCCTGTTAATTCCATCGGTTGTTTTTCCATTGTATTTTACTCATTTATTAAATCTTGAATATCATCAATAATGCGCCCTAAATCATGATCTGATATATTTTCTTCTTCTGATTTGTCATAAATAGATGCGAGAAAAATAGTCGTCATGGATTCTGTTTGATTTTCGACCACTTCAATTTCGATTTCCCATACATACGTGATCACACGCATTCCGCCGCTTTTTCCTCTACCTTCACTTTTGACCGCCAAGCGAATTTTATATATATTTTCTGCAATACGAATACCCATTCGAGGCATTTCCAGTAATTGTGCATGTAACGTTTCTAATTCGCCGCGCAGCGAAGGATATTTTTTCAAGAGTGGTTTTGCCTCTCGTTTGAAGTTATCAATGAGGATAATTCTATAATTCATTTAAAAAATCGGTTAGCGTTGTTCCAGAGGCTTCTCCTTTTTGAATTTGGCGGATTTCAGTGAGTGCCGTTTTGAATCGTTTTTTGAACGTTGCCAAATTTTTCAAGCGTTCGTATTCCAATAGAAACGCTTCCCATTCCGATATCGACAGTTGTACGAAAATAGGTTGTCCTTGTTGATTGACGACGTAATTGACTTGTGGCATCATTGCATTGAAATTTTAGGACAAATATAGGGGCTTTTGGCAAAAATTTTAAAAAAAATGGGTACTCATTGATTTTATTTTTGGTTTGAAAACGCAAAATTAAACCCAAAACGGCATTCCGTTTAAATGGAATGCCGTTTTTTTATTTGTTCAACTGTTCATCGAAAAAGTTTTTTAATTCCGCATTTTGAAACATTTTTTGCAAAATACCGCTTCCAATACCATTTAAGACGGCTTTATCAAATTTTGCCTTATCTTCTGATGAAGAAAACATTTATTTCATAAAAACATTTTTGTTGAAAAGAGTTCCTTTGATGACTCTTTTTAAATTGAAAACACAGAGCAATTAAGCCCGCATTCCGCACCCTAAATTTGTAAAACATAATATTTAGCAAAATGAGTTCCTAATGCACGGATAATTTTTTTATGATTCTCCTTTAAATTAACACAGAAAGGGGGTGTCCTTTCGTTCAGTTTCACCAAATGAATTCCCCGAAACAGATTCAAAACGAGTCGTAGGGTCGGTTTTTGAGTTTTTTTAGCGGTTTGAGTATCGACCCATTCGTTTTGAGCTTGCAATTCTTGGTGTAAATGGCGTTCACACAACGAATAAACAAGCAACGATAAAGACAGGATCATTAAGAGTCCTTCCAATCGAGACGGTTTTTTGACAAAAAAACTTTCCGCAAAAAAAATCGGATCTTTCAAAAATTTAAACCCATTTTCGACCGAAGTTGCTTGGGTTTTATAAGCCGCCAAGACCTCTTCATTCGGTAGTTTTGTAATATCTAATACATTGGTTGCCAATATAAAACGACTTTTTTGAGTCACAATGGATTGCATTACGTTCGAATGAATCGACAAGGTAACCGTATCGATTTGATATTGAATTCGACGATTTTCATCCTTGGGTTTGCCTCGTTTGCAATAATAAAAGGACTCTTTCAAGGTATATTGAATCGACACCAATGGGTATTTTGGTTCCAATGGGGCAATCCAAGCCTCCCAGTCGCTTTTTTCCGGAAGCCATTGAGTCTTCTTTTTGGCGATTTTGGTTTGGATCGTCTCCATTTGGCTTTCCGCCTTGGCAGTCATCGTTTGGGTCACTGCCGCGGCCAAGGGCGCGGATTCGATGACAAACCAACGTTGCTCCACCCCAGCATACTGACTGGAAATTGCCCGATAACGATCACCCGGGATTTGTGTGAAATCCTGTAAATCCGTCTCTTGGGTTTGGAGAATCCACTCTTTCGCAAGACCAATCGTTTCAGGGACTCGGGTAATCCAGTCGATTTTTTGCATCGAATCGCTCACATTTTCGGCACTATAAATCCCCGCATCGGCGATGAAAATCCCAACATCGGCTCCCGCTTCAAAATACGACACAAACGTTTCGATCATGCTCATGAGGGTTTGCGAGTCGCTCGCATTCCCATCGAACGATTGCATGTAACGTGGAATGGCGGTTTTGTAGCATGTTATAAGCCCTAACGTGACCTGCTTGAGATCCACTCGCTTGTCTTTGGCGAAACCTCGACGGACTTTGATCGCACCGTTTTCATCCTCATAATCCCCTTCAACACTAAAATTGGTGCTATCGGCATGCCAATAACGCGTATCGATCCCTGCTTTTTCACACGCTTTTTGCGCTAATTGGACAAATAATTTGTTAAGACCATACGAAAAAAGCGCGTCTAAACATCGACCGATGCTATCATCATTGAAGTCGGATGCCTCATAGGAATCCCCCAACAGATGCTGCACGGGACATCGTTCAAAAAATTTCGGCGTAATATACAACGCATGATGACTCAAGCCCATTGCATTGAGAATCAAGGCTTTAATCATAATGCCATAACTGACTTTTCGTTGATTCGGGATCAAACGGTTGATTTCGTCGACGAATCCAAGCTTATCAATCATGCCTGCAATTAAGCCTAAATGGTCCAGATTGCGGACCAAGATGGTTTCTGATGATGTATCCATATCCCTATAACCATATTCCCGCTTTTCGGTTCATGGGGTGCGGAATGTAGGTTTAAGTTATTTGACTCCTTTATTAGCAAAGTTGAAGCAAAAGCAAGTTAAAGTAAATCGGATCACGTTGATTCAACGAGTGATTCGAGAAAAAAGCATCCAAATGTGGCGTTTATCCGAAACGAAAAACGAGTACAATAATTTTCAGAACCTTGTCAATGGGCACCTTAAAAATACAGTGGACGTTGAAAAACTGAATAGCAGCTTATTGGTGCATCAAGTTGCGAAACATGCAGGAAAGCCCAACCTCAGTTTCATTTATGATGGAAGTGATTTGCGCAAAGGCGAGAGTGAAAAATTAGAAAATCTAGGTTGGGTCAAATCCTTGTCGGGTCAATGGATTCGAGGCTATTCGAGTTTTAATTCGATTGTCTTGGATCGGAAGAAGGGCGTTGTGGGCTTGTTAAGTTCGATTCCTTATAGCAATCGAGATCCGCTGTTTTTGAGCGAAAAAGAACGAAAATGATTCGAAAAAAACAAGATTGAAGACCCCGAACGTCGACAAGCCATCGAAAAATATTTAGAAGAAGAGGATGCCTATAATCAAAAAACCATTTATTTTTCGAGTATTCGCAGCAATCATGAGCATTTTAAGGCTCAAAACCCGTTCGTGGAACTTACCCCTATTCTAGATCGAGGTCACGACGATGCAGCCTTATTTGAATTAATTGATGGCGAATTAAAAGATAAATTTGTCATTCGGATGAAAGGAAGCCGGAATTCAACGGTTCAAGCCTTCAATGAAGCCAAACAAAAAGACATGTTCGTTAAAATGGGGATCGTTGCATTCGCTCACCGCGCCGAAAAAACCTATGAAAAAGTGGGTTTTAAGAAAAAGGTGTATGTCAATCCTCGTGCGATCTTTGAATGGGATACCCTTTGCATTCATGGAAAGACCTACAATATCGTTCGCGTTCGCTTTTTTGATCATCAGGGGACTCCTATTTTCAAAGAACCCTTGCTAATCATTACGAATTATGACGTAACCGATGTGATATCGGCTCAATTCGTGTACCAATTAGACCTGCAACGCCGTAAAATTGAAGGGGTTTTTAAATTTTTAAAGGATGTTCTCGGATGGGAAACCTTCCGAGTCCATGATTTTGAAAGTATTAAGAATTTAATTGCACTCTGTTTTTTCGTTGGAGCCTCTTTTTAGGAGATTCAAGATGAATGAACCAAGGATCCAACGGTTCAATGGATTTGTGAATTAGGAGGAGCTAAAGGGAAAGTCACTCGTTTTTTTTTCCTCAAAGGACTCGAAATCCTTTTACATGCGCAACAATTGGAAGCCTTTCAAAAAGAAAAGAACCTTTCAAAAGAACAATATGACGCAGCGATGCAACTTATTATTTAATCTTCTGAGTTTTCAGTGCATCTAAATAAGAACATCGGTTATTCAATAGTTTTATTATCATATATTTAAAATTGGTTAAAAAAGGAAAGTAGAGCAAAGCTTTTTAAAAAAGCTTAATGCAAAAATAAAACTATTTTTGAACTGTACAAAGTTTTAATGCTTTTTTTTAATATTTTTAACTTATTGCAAATAATGAGTTTTATGCGCAATAGTAATGTTATATTTGTTTATTAACTTTGTATACCCAATAAACAAGCGGTGTAAAATCGTTTTTGCCATTTCACACCGCTTGGGTAAACTTCATTTTTCAAACGCTACTTTATCGTACTTTACATGGTTGACAAATGCGCCCATAGCCACTTTCCAATTTCGGATTATGAAAATCCGCTTT
>JBDLWG010000604.1:0-2937 GCA_039804385.1 Bacteroidota bacterium | reverse complement strand
TCGATTTTTTTTTGTCATTTTTCTGTCATTTTTACTAAACTTGTACTTTTAGAGCAATTGACACTATTAATGTGCAATATTCTGTAAGTTTGTACAAATTTATGGACTCTGTTACGAGCCCCATCTGCTTTTTGAGCATTGGCAACATTCTTTTTCTCTGTGACAAGATTGTAATTGGGTTGCGGATTCAAGGTATAACCCAATACTTTGACAAACAAATCGTTTAAAAAACCTGCTTGATAACTTTCTTCTTTGGAAAGCCGAACATTATTTTGAAAATCGATATTGCCAAACTGTTGCTGAAACCGTTGATAGGCTTGAGCAACATTAGAACTATTCAGTTTATGAATGGCTTCCTTTTGGACGGCGCGTTGAAATAGAGACATGATGTTTAGAGTTTTTAAAGGGCAAAGTTGCGCTTTTTCACTCCTATTTCAAAACTTTTTTTGAATCAAGCGTTATCTTACGGTTCGTCCTTTCCATTCATATGTTTTTTTAAATTGAACCCCAATCCCGACAATCACGATATACAAGATATGATATAATTCTGATTTATGAAACCGCAACATTAAATCGTTTCGGTCAAAAAAGGTTGCCATTTGATTTAAAAAAGAATAATCTATCATGGTTTTGGTCAACAATTGTAGGACAAAAATCGGTAGAAAGCCTATTTTCCAAAAACATAACAATCCACTTACTACGATATTTAAAGCAAAAAGGAGGCTTGTTGCCAATTGTATAATCGTCTCTATACGCGTATAAGTGGATGTTTTCGATGCCCAGCGTAAGCGTTGACTTAGGAAATCGGCAATTGTTGGTTTGGGCAAGGTCAAAACGGTTGCCTTTTTGTTTTTAATAAAACCAATTTCATTCGGATAACGGTGCGCTATTTTTTCCATCAGCAACATATCATCGCCTGATGCTTGATGTGTAATCCCTTGAAAACCATTGACTTCGTGAAATGCGGCTTTTTCATAAGCGAAATTAGCTCCATTCGCCATTAAGGTAAATTTGCCTTGAATGCCCGCGCCTGTTACGCCCATCATGCCCAGAAAATCTAAGGATTGAAACCGTTGAAAATCATTGGATTCGCCCTCAAAACGGACAGGTGCAGCAATACATTTGACCTGTTTGGTTTCATAATATTGGGCAATGTGGAACAACCATTTATCAGGAACGCGACAATCGCCATCCGTAGTGACCATTAACGTACCTTTTGCGGCTTCAATACCGAGTTGAATCGCATGTTTTTTAAAAGCGGGCGATGCAGGCGGCGGATAATTTTTTAATTGTAATAAACGCAAATTTTTAAACCATTGATTATCAATGGTTTCACAAACAATCTGCGGTGTTTCATCGGTTGAATGGTCATCCAAAACAATGATTTCTAATAAATCGGGCGGATAATTATTTTGTTTTATTGTTTTTAAACCATTTAAAATAGAGGCTGCTTCATTGCGAACAGGGATTAATACAGTAATCGCAGTGATGGGTTGATAGTCCTCTTGTGGGTCAGGTGCGAGTGGTATTTGTTCCCAAAAATAGACATAACGCAATACAAATCCACTATAAAGTATTGATAAACAAATACTTATGCAAGTGTAAATAATCATATATTATAATATTTTTTTAAATAATATAACCCAAGTTGCATGGCAAGGTTTGAATTAGGATTGATGGGATTTTTAAAAATCAATCCCAATGGAATCCAAATCATCCTAAAAATCCTAATTCAAACCTTACCGCGCAAATTGAATTATTTAATTTCAAGGACGCTAAAATACAGAACTTGTATTACTTTTGTTGTAAAAATAGTTAAAAATGAAAGAATACTTCTTATTTTTCGGCATCAGTTTATCGTTTATCATGGCTTGCCACACGCCACAGGTGGTGCAACAAACGCCTGCGCCTAAAACACCTGTGCAGCCCACTCAACCAAAACCTTATGCGGAAACAAACGCGCTTTATCAACAACAAGTTCAAAAATATGCAGAACGGTTGTCGCAAACGCCTTTAATCGACACATTCGGTTTGGCACAACCGCCTTTTTGGGTTGGAACGGTGAATTTCAATATGCGCCGTCCAAATTTTGTCATCATTCATCATACCGCGCAAACGAGTTGTGAACAAACCTTGAAAACGTTTACGTTGCAACGAACTCAAGTGAGTGCGCATTACGTGATTTGTGAAGATGGAACGGTGCATCATATGTTGGATGATATGTTGCGGGCATGGCATGCGGGCGCGGGTCGGTGGGGCAATATTACCGACATCAATTCGATTAGCATCGGCATTGAGTTGGATAATGACGGCAAAGAGCCTTTCGCAGAGGCTCAAATGAACAGTTTATTACAATTATTGACGAATTTAAAAAAAGCGCATAGCATTCCGACCGCGAATTTTATTGGTCATGCCGATATTGCGCCCACTCGAAAGGATGACCCTTCTGTGTATTTTGATTGGAAACGATTGGCAGACAATGGTTTTGGACATTGGTATTCGGAGACGACAGACGATTTACCTGCGGATTTTAATCCGTCAATGGCTTTGCGTTTGATTGGGTACGACATGCGCGATACGACTGCTGTGCAAACCGTTTTTAAAAGAAAGTACCTCAAAAAAGTAGATTTTCGCCCTTTGACCGAATCCGATAAGAAGGTTTTGTGGCAAGTCGCTCGAAAATTTTGGTAAAAGCAGGATATTTTTTGTCACAAATTTCAATCAATCAAAAAAAATAAATGATTTTATACGGCTGACTCTGATGCTTTTACAAAGTCAAATAATTCATTTTTAACAGATTGTTAAAATGGGGTTTATTTAAAATTATATTTATAAAAAATATTTGTTCTGTCACAAAAATACGGTACAATAAGCAACGCTATTTTGTCAAAGGCTTAAAAAATCGTTTTTTTACAACGCCATTCCAAATACACTTCT
>JBDLWG010000603.1:0-3273 GCA_039804385.1 Bacteroidota bacterium | reverse complement strand
GGTATTTTCCATTATAAAATTCGTTTTATTGGTGATGAGAATTGATTTTTAAACCGTTTTAAAAAAACACATGTTACAAATGCACCATGATAACGGGTTCATCTTGCAACTTAGACGCAATGTTAATCATTTGTCCACATTATTCCAAATGAAAAGGGTCAAAATCATCCGATTTGACCCTTTTTCTACCGTCTTTCTTGGCAGATTGCCGCCGTTTTTCGGCTTTGATGCTTGCGACGATGGCTTTTGGAATCGTTGTTTCTTTTCTTTCGGTCGGAACAATCAATCCTTCTTTCACGATATTGACCAATTTAGCTTCCACTTTTTCCTTGTTTGCCAATTGGGAACGCTCGGTTTGGTGTGTCATTTTCAGAATGCCATTTTTGGTCAAATGATTTGCCAATTGTTGCAATAGCAACTCTTTTTCCACCTCTGAGAGTGCGTTTGAAAGGGCGATGTCGAAATTCGCTTCCACTTTGGTTTCCACTTTATTGACATTTTGCCCACCTGCGCCGCCACTCCGCGCAGTTTGATAACGGATTTCTCGTTTTAATAAATCAATGTTCATAATTATGGTGTGATTTTTATCAAAAACATCGAAAAGGGTTGAAAAGTTCCGCAGTTTGGCAATTTATTTTAGTAGGACTTTACGTAAGTGTTATTAAAGTCTTACGAAAGTCCCCCGTTTTGATAGGACTTTAATAACACTTACGTAAAGTCCTACCAAAATAGTACTTGAACGCAAAATTCAAAACAAACTACGCGGCGAAGGACAATTGTTTAAATACAGCCGCGCTTCCGCCTGTGTCGCAACACCAGGATAATCGCCCCACCTGTCACCTAAATCTCGGATGCTTTGCAGATGCAAATGCGGGGGCCAACCACCATTTTCCGCCTTATCGCCCAACCATGCGAAACATTGCCCCATTTCAATCGGCATGCCCACTACCAAATTTTCTAAAGATGCAAGGCTCAAATGCCCAAATAAAGTATAACGGCTGGGCATCCATTCGCACTCATTTTCCAAAATAATCGTCGCACCATAATCCAAATGCGCATTATTGAATCGAAAACTATGGATTTTGCTATCGCAAGGCGCGAAAATGGGCGTTCCGACAGCTGCCCACAAATCAATACCAAGGTGAATGCAACGATGCGCCGCATTGAAATGTAAACTGGATTTGTAAATAGCTCGATGTTCGCCATAGCCGCCATAAGCAACTTGGGCGAGCTGTTTTTGGCGCGTCCATTGAACATAGGCGTTCAAACCATCATATATTTCTACATCAAAATCAGCCCATTCGGTATCTTGAATGCTTAATGACAATGGGCAATAATCCGATGGTTCCAAAAGATTGCCTAAGATTGGAAATCGTTTAGGGTTGTTTTTCATGATTATGATTTTCCTGATAGGTTATTTTAAAAAGGTTTTTTCAAAAATCGTTGCATTGCCCCTATCATCCGTAAGCGTCAATTTCAAAACATGATTGCCCGCCGCGAAACTGCCGTCAAAGCGATGGGTTAAAATGGACGTTTTAGCATCCATTTCCATCAAAATCCATTTTCCATCGATTTCAGCCCGATATTGCAAGGAATTGGCAACACCAATCGTCCCAATATTATCGCTGATTCTGAAATTCATCCGTGATGATTGTCGCATATCTGCTTTAAAATCAATGGGTTGTATCGTCGGCGGTGTATTATCAATCGTCACATAAAAACTGCCAAACTTGCCTGCTTTAGCAACCAATTTTCCATCCGCCGTCCAATTGCCACCACAATTGGATACTTCTCCATTCGGTGCACAATGCGCAATAATCGCTTTGGAACGCAACGAATCGGGTAAATTTTTAGGCAAAATGCCCATTTCAAACATTTTGTGTAAAGGTGTTTTGTTATCATGCACGCGATGCACCCGCGAATACGTCCCATAAGACCCATCTTGATTAGAATCATATTTTAAATATAAATCTTCGTATAAGGCATCTTTTGGAAAATATAAATGGAAACCTCCTGCTTTTACCACATTTTCTTCTTTTGATTTCAAGATGTAATTATATTGTTGAGCTGTTTTTTGCACAACAGGCGTACCTTGTTTGACCCAAAAAACAAGGGTTGTGGCATTTCCAGACACATCTTTGGAAACAATCGACATTTTAGTCGGTTTAGCTTGCAAATCAATCACACCATTATTGACCACATGATCATACATGGAAAGTTGATTATTTTGCATCAAAAAGGTGCGATTGAAATACGAACTATGTTGACTTTGTTGCTCATAATCCATATGCGCGTTGATATATTTTGTTTCATCAAAACCAAAAGTCTCTGCTTTAAAACGATGAATCAGGCTATCATTGGCACGCGTTTCAATCAAAAACACCCCATTATCACCAGAGGCGGCACTGTGTTCATCATAGGTTTTGATGGCAAAACCAGCTTTATCGGTGTTGAAAACCAGCGTATCGCCCGCAATCCCAAAAACATTTCCTTTTTTGACCAATTGAAAACTACGCACATCCAACAATTCGTTTTGCGTATTGAGGCAATAACTGCGCATTGACAACATTTTTGGTGGCAAATTATCGGTCACTTGTAAGCCAAAAAGCAATGGATTGATGGTTTTTTCGGTTTTCGTATCTCGAATTTCAAAATGTAAGTGCAGCCCTTGTGAACCACCAGTATTGCCCATCATCCCGATTTGCTGCCCTTTTCGGACTGGAAAACGGTCGGGTGTGAGGCGCAAATCGACCTCAAAACGTTCTTTTTCGGATTGTTCGTCGCGCACGGCGGCTGCCAAAGGCGCGATTAATTTGTCCAAATGGGCATAAGTGGTGGTGTAACCGTTTGGATGTTCGATGTAAATCGCATTGCCATAACCGCCCGCTTTGATGCCGATGCGCGAGACAAAGCCATCCGCCGCCGCGAAAATCGGTTCGGTAACGCCTTTTTTGGCAGGTTTGATGTCAATCCCTGCGTGAAAATGGTTTGGGCGCAACTCGCCAAAATTGCCCGAAAGGGTAATCGCATGTCCCACAGGCAACATGAAAAACCCTTTTGGATACTCCGCAACAGGCGGAATTGGCAAAAAAGCCGTTGAAAACATCCAAAAAAGGGTCAACAGCGTTGAAAGGAGTTTGTTTGTCATTTTATTTGAAAGATAGTTGACTTTATTTTTGCGTAAAATTATTACTTTTGCGGTTAAATCAAAATAAAAAATAAAAATGCCACCCATTCAAGTATCGTCTTCATGGACGTTGATATTAAAAATAT
>JBDLWG010000602.1:0-16560 GCA_039804385.1 Bacteroidota bacterium | reverse complement strand
TTTTCTGCCACACTCCCTAATGTTGTTGCACCAATAGCAGCCCCATTCACACTTGAAAAAAAACGCCAAATTGCTGGGTCGTCCTCATTGCCCCAAATCGTAACGGTTGGAATGGTTGGATTTCCAAGATTGCGTAAGAAACGGGAATCTCTTTGCAAATCCGTTACACTTTTAAATACAGATGCAGGGTCTGCACCAAAAGTTTTTTCTGCCCATTTTAACGGAATATCCGCAATTGAAATAGTACCAAAATCTTGCGCACCCAATTTAAAGGGTATTTTAATATTAGGAGCTCTGGCAATCCCTGTTATTCTAAACTCATCACGTCGGTGTGCTAAAAGGGTTTGACCTATCAAACCAATTATCGCTAACAACAACCAACATTTTGCAAAATATTTCATTTTAAAAATTAATTTAAATTGTTAACTAATTGAAAATCATCAAATTGCTGATACACATTAGATACCATATCAATATTAGATACTTCTGATTTGAAAAGCGTTGCTCGTGAATACTTCTTAAAATAGGGGTTTGGTAATCCCCATCTATGAAGAAAATATGTCGGCTTTCGAGTGCGTCATCTGCCCGATGCACTTCCATTGAAAGTTGTAAATATTGATTAAAATCATAGACAGGTATCAAATAACCGCCTTTTTCAAGAGGTATTTTGATACCTGTAATTTTTTCTTTTTCAAAAACGGTTTTGAATAAATTATTTTCGCTTTAAGTTAAAAAATTTTTTTATGTTAACAGTTTAAATGATTGCACCACTTTATCTCCTTACAGGAGATAAAATCGAGAGATAAAATCGAGAGATAAAATCGAGAGATAAAATCGAGCTTTGTTCTTAGTTGACCTGTCGCAAAGGTAAAAGGTTTTTGTGATATGTCCAAATATTTTCCTAAAAAATATTGATTTTTTTTATTTTTAATGAAACATTTTAAAACAGTTGATTGGAATCAATGTGCCGCAAGTTTTAAACTTGCGGCACATTACACTTCGCTTAATTACGCAATTCCCATCTCAATCCAAGTCTAAATGTTTGTTCTGGAACAGGATAAAATGCGGTTGTATAACCTTCATTCTTATTGATTTTTAATAGTTTAGCTATGTTTTCATATTTTACAAAAACGCGAAATTTCTCTACTTTTGCCGATAAAAAACCATCCATGAAAGGAAAAAAGGATTTATCAGCCCCATTTTGCAAAAAATATTGCCCTGTCAAAGGCATATATCCATATCCTTGATACGTTGTCGCATACCGCATATCGACACCCACCCGAAGTAACATGACTTGTTTAAAAACACGTCCTTCATAATATACTGAATGTTTTCCATACAAAACAGGCAAACGCAATACGTTATCGGTTGCTTTTTGAAAGGCTATTTCAGTATCCAAATGAAAATTCTTAATTGTAAAATCTTGCTTTACAATGAGTTGCAAAATACTGACAGGTGAAGTCAATTGTCGAGCAAAAGCAAGCGAATCAAAATAAATGTAATTATTCAACAACGTATAACCAAGCGTACCTTCAAAATGCAGACGTGGAATTTGAATCGTTCCTGACAAATTCGTTTCCAATGTTTTGTTGAAATTATGATCCCAAATTTTTCGTTGAGAAACCCAAAGGCGTTTTTCTAAAATAGAAGGTTCTGATAATTGATTCAAAAACGATGCTTGCAGACTGCCAATATTTTTAAGATTCAAATATAAATTTCCATTCACTCGATAATCACCCAAATTCGCCCCCAAAGCATTGAAATGAGCGTAACTTTCTAACCGCAATTGCTCATTCGGTGCGAAATGCCAACGTCCTGTAATTAAAACATTTTGATTGATATAATTCAATGGTTCTTCATTGATAGTTCGATATTGATGCACTAAACCCACTTCAAACCAATCTTTTTGAACTGTAATTGCATTGTTATTACGGTTTTGAAACGTATCAACCCCTTGTTTACGGGCTTGATTTGTACTAATCGTAAAACTATTTTCAACTAAATTGTTGGATAAAAATTGGCGCAAGCCGCGTGTATCCGTCAAAAAAGCTCCAAAAAAAGCAGTATCAATTCGCGTGTCCGTGATAACATCACTAAATTTATACGATTGTTGTGCATATCGAATCTGATGTGATAACAAATATTGTCGTTTCGCGCCTGTCGAATCTTGTTTATTCAACTTGTAAAAATGCCGATACGCGTATTCCCGACTCGAATGATAAGTCGTATCATCTAAAAAAAGCGGTAAGGTGGGCAAACGCGTTGTAACTTGAACTAATTTTACTAAATTCGTATCTGAAATAATGCCACCTGTATTGCGTTGAATGACAATATTATTTGTAAATGTAAAAAAGCCATCATATTTTTCACTTTTGTCATGATACCAAAAGCCTATCCCAAAACTCGAAGTGCGCGCTCGCGGCGGCAAGTAAAATAAAGAATCTTTTATATTTTTAAAAAGGTCATTTAAACTCATCACACGCTGATATTGAACGCTCATATGCAGCCCACCCGCAAAATTGCGGGCAAATTGTGCTTTCAAGGCAGAATTAGCTTGACTCGTGAAATCATACTGCACATCCGTCAACGCATTTTGTAATTTGTAAAATGGAAGGTCTTGATTATCAAGGTGATACGCATCAAAAGCGTGTTGTCCCAAATCCAAACCAAACCGTTTTCTGGGTTGATAAACGACAGGCAACATTGCCGTACCCGCCTGCCCCAAATGAAAATAATCCCACCGATGACGACGCGCTTTGTCGTATTGATGAAAGTTGTAATTTAAAGAAGTATCTGTAATCGCTTGAAAATCATTGGGTTGGCGCGCAAAATGGTAGTAAATAGGGATTGTATCTGGTTTTTCCTCCTCAACTTCCACATCTGCGGGATTCGGCGTTGTCACACCGCCGCCTACCCCTGGTGGAGGTTGCGCAATACTCATCAAAGGCAGGAAAAATAAAAAAAAATGCAAAAGCGCGATAATCAGCTGTTTATTTTGAACCCAAACAAGCTTATCGCGCTTTGCCATAGCGCAGTAGTCGGGAAATTTATTTCCCAATGAGGCGTTCATTTTATTTAAAAAAAAAACAATATGTTTTGCATCATCAATATTTTTTTACTTATTTAAAATCGAAGGATTCATACCCATTGTGCTAAAACCACCATCATGAAATAAGTTTTGCATGGTCACATAACGGGTCAAATCAGAAAACATCACCGCGCAATAATCCGCACAGGCTTCTGCGGAAGCATTGCCCAAAGGCGACATTTTAGCCGAATAATCAAAAAATTCTTGAAAACCTTTCACGCCACTACCAGCAGTTGTCCAAGTCGGTGATTGCGAAATCGTATTCACCCGCACCTTCTTCTGAACGCCGTAATGATACCCAAAGCTGCGTGCAAAGGATTCTAACAAGGCTTTTGATTCCGCCATTTCGTTGTAATCGGGGAAAACACGTTGCGCAGCGATGTACGTCAGTGCCAAAATACTGCCATGATCATTGATAGCATCCAATTTCAACATCGTTTGCATCATTTTGTGGAAACTAATGGCGGATATATCAAAAGTTTGCTTCATCCATTCATAATTGACATCGGTGTAGGGTTTACCTTTGCGCACATTGAGCGACATCCCAATCGAATGAAGTACAAAATCGACCTTGCCACCCAAAATCTCCATTGATTTGGTAAACAAATTATTTAAATCTTCAAGATTCGTAGCATCTGCGGCAATTACTTCCGCATTTAATTCCTGCCCCAATTGTTTGATTGCACCCATACGCATCGACACAGGCGCATTCGTCAATGTGATAGTTGCGCCTTCCGCAACCACCTTTTGCGCCACTTTCCAAGCAATAGATTGGTCGTTCAATGCGCCAAAAATAATGCCTTTTTTACCTTTTAAAAGATTGTTGGACATGGTTTTAGGTATTTGATATTTTTATAATGAAAAAATCAATTTTATTTTGTAAAAACAGAAAGACGCAAAGATACCTTTTTTTTTAGAACAAAAAAGCGTTCCAAATAAAGGAAAAATGAAAGACTTTTGTTTTCTTTGTTCTGGGTTGTTTTCGTTTTAAAAATTAAAAATGGTATTTTAAAAATCAGAATAATTATAAATTATCATAGCTTTGTCGTTTGAATTTTTTATTACTGTCACAAAATGAAAAAAAACAGCAACTTTTTTAATCAAATCTTACTTTTTGTCTTATCGTGGTGTCTTGTTACACCCCTTTATGGTCAAGATTTATTATCGCCTGACGATTTTTTACCCCACCGATTGGGCGATCAATTTACGCCACATCATCTTTTAGTGGAGTATTATCAACATGTTGCCCGTAATTCGCGCCAAGTACAGGTCAAAGAATATGGGAGAACATCGGAAAATCGACCGCTTTTGTATGCCATTATTTCCTCACCCGAAAATATGGCAAATTTGGAAGCGTTGAGAATCAATCATTTACGCAAAACAGGTTTGGTTGAAGGTGTGTCAACGCCGAATGCGCCTGCTGTCGTTTGGTTGAGTATGAATGTTCATGGCAATGAACCTGCCAGTTCTGAAACTTCTATGGCGATTTTACATAATTTGTTGAATCCCGCCAGAAAAGATATTCAGCAGTGGTTGAAAAATACCATTGTCATTATCGACCCTTGTGTGAATCCTGACGGATATAGTCGTTATACGCATTGGTATATTAATGCTTCGGATAATGTACCGAATACGCATCCTGATGCCCGTGAACACCGCGAACCTTGGCCAGAGGGGCGTTATAACCACTATTTGTTTGATTTAAATCGAGATTGGGCTTGGGCAACACAGGTTGAAACACAACGCCGTTTGGAAATTTATCATCAATGGATGCCGCATGTCGTACCCGATTTTCACGAAATGGGTTATAATGAACCTTACTATTTTGCACCTGCGGCGGCTCCTTATCACCGTTACATCACACCTTTTCAACGCGATTTTCAAGTAGAAATGGGTAAAAATCATGCAAAATATTTCGATAAAGAGGGCTGGTTATACTTTTCAAAAGAGGTTTTTGACCTTTTTTATCCCGGATATGGCGATACCTACCCGACTTTCAATGGTGCAATCGGTATGACTTACGAGCAAGGTGGGATTCGCGCAGGACGGGCTATCTTATTAGAAAATGGAAATACGTTGACGCTCAAAGATAGGATTCAACATCATCTCACAACCGCACTTTCGACAGTTGAAATGACTTCCAAAAATGCAGATAAATTAAACAAAAACTTTGAAACTTTTTTTCAAAAAAGTAGCAAAAATCCTCCTGGACAACATCTAACTTACATCATCAAAAAGAACAATCCCAAAGACAAGATTAAGGCACTTTGTAATTTGTTAGATAGACATAAAATCCAATATGGAACGGTGAAAAATGGAACTCAATTAATAGGTTTTGATTATATCCATGCTAAAGACAATACAGCGTTTAATATTGCAGCAGGTGATTTAGTGATTTCTGCTCGTCAACCGATGGGCGTTTTAACACAAGTATTGTTTGAGCCGCAGGCAGAATTAGTGGATTCGTTGACTTACGATATTACCGCTTGGGCATTGCCCTATGCGTATGGTTTGGAAACCTATGCCGTCACGAAAGCCATTACGCCGAATGAGCCCTTTTCATTGCCACCTACATTGGTAGATGTAAAATCAAATCAGCAACCTTACGCTTATATAATGCGTTGGCAATCCTTATCTAATGCTCATTTTTTGAGTTTAGCCATGCAGCGCGGTATCAAAGGACGGGCTGCCCGAGAAGCCTTTGACGTAGAAGGACAATCCTATCAAAGTGGTACTTTGGTGTTTACACGGGCGGATAATGTGATGTTGGGAGAGCGTTTTGACCGTGAAATGATGGCACTTGCACAGCAATATGAACAAGATTTGACCGCTGTTTCCACTGGTTTTGTCTCCAAAGGACGCGATTTCGGGTCTGAAAAGTTAGATTTATTGACCAAACCAACCATTGCCGTTTTGTATGACGACGAAGTGGATGAAAATGGCTATGGTCAAGTATGGCATTTTTTTGAAACGGAGTTAAAAATGGCGATTACACCTTTGCGCGTGATGGACATCGGACGGGTGAAATTGAGTTCGTTCAATACGATGGTGATGACGGATGGCAAATACACCAAATTGGATTCATTGAGTGTCGTGCGCATCAAAAATTGGGTGGCAGAAGGCGGCAAATTGATTTTGATTGGAGAGGCATTGAATGTTTTTGAGGATAAAAAAGATTTTGCTTTAACCAAATATGCTTCTAAAAAAGAAGAAGATATCGCGCTTTCTGGTGAAAATATCGAAAAAATGCGGCGCAGATATGCGCATTATTGCGATGCAGAACGCGATGCCGCTTCAGATAACATTCCAGGTGCGATTTTCAAAGTTTCGATGGATAGTTCGCATCCATTAGCCTATGGGTTTGGCAATACATATTATAGTTTAAAAACAAGTAATAATGCATTTCAAGTTTTAAAAAATGTTTGGAATGTGGGTTATATTGGAAAAGAATTGCAAGTGTTTGGTTTTGCAGGACAACGGATTAGAGAATCACAACGCAATACAAGTGTTTTTGCAGTACAATCGTTGCGGCGCGGACATGTCGTGTATATGACAGATAATCCATTATTTCGAGCTTTTTGGTATCAAGGAAAATTTTTATTTGCCAATGCGGTATTGATGAAGATGAAATAATGGACTTGGATTCTTTATTGCTCTAAAAATGGGTGTGTAGGGTGATGGATGTACGGATTTCACGGATTTCACGGATTTTCACGGATTTTCACAGGATTTATACGGATTTTTCAAATCGCAATCCATACCAATCCGTGAAATCCGTGAAATCCGTACATCCATCACCCTACATCCCAACAGTCAAAGAACCATTTTGAAACCTGAATATTGATTACAAAAAAAATCGCCGTTCCAACTATACAGTCGAATACGGCAATATGACATTGATTAAAATTACTATTTTTAATACATTTATTTTGAATCTTTGGGTCGGTTGTTAGGGTTCTAATCCATATTCTGTAATTTTTCGATATAAGGTTCTTTCAGAAATGCCCAAATCTTTGGCAGCTTCTTTCCTGCGATTATGGTGCTTTTTCAAGGCTTTTACAATTTGGCGTTTTTCATTTTCTAATAACGACAAACTTTCATCCACCACTTCCTCATGTACATCAAAAGATTCTTGTTGCTTCGTTAAAATAATCGGCTGCGTTGCTTTGACATGGTTCGCGTTTTCTGCAAAACGTTGGGTTGCGTTATTATGTTGTTGAGTATTTCTATCGTAAATCAAATCGCTCATTTTATCCGTCGTTCGGTCGGGCGTTCTATCGATATGATGCGATAAATCTTCAAAATCCATTTCAGAACGCACACTATTCGTCGGCGCAGGCAATCGATTGGATTGAATCAAACCCATATTTGGGACACTTAAATTATTGGTTTTAATTAATTCATAAACCAATGATTTTAAATCATTTAAATCATCTTTCATCCCAAAAAGCAACTTGTATAAAATATCGCGTTCATTCAACGGGATGCTTTCATTCGCCCCTTTCGAGACCGCAGGCAGGTTGCGTTTCAAAATATGGGGCATCCAATCCATGAATCGCTCTGCTGTAATCGTGCGTTCTTGCGATAGAACCGATAACTGCTCTGCCATATTTTTCAATTCGCGGATATTGCCCGGAAAGGGATAATTTTCCAATAAAATCTGCGCTCTATCGTCCAAAGTAACAGGCTGCATGCGGTATCGTTCTGCAAAATCAATCGAAAATTTGCGAAATAACAAATAAATATCATCTCTGCGTTCCCGCAAAGGTGGAATCCGTATCGGCACAATATTCAACCGATAATACAAATCTTCTCTAAATTTGCCTGATGCAATGTTTTCCGTCAGATTGACATTCGTTGCGGTGACAACGCGCACATCCGTTTTTTCTGTTTTGGAAGCACCGACCCGCGTAAATTCTCCATTTTCCAACAAGCGCAACAATAAAGGTTGCGTATTTAAAGGCATTTCGCCGATTTCATCCAAAAAAATAGTGCCGCCATTGACCGTTTCAAAATAGCCTTTCCTATCGCCCACCGAACTCGTGAACGAACCCTTTTCATGTCCAAAAAGTTCCGAATTAATCGTGCCTTCTGGAATCGCGCCACAATTGACGGCGATAAAAGGTTGGTGTTTCCGCGCACTGAAACTGTGGATGATTTTTGAAAAGACCTCCTTCCCTACCCCGCTTTCGCCTGTGATAAGCACGGTGAGGTCTGTGGCGGCAACGCGCAAGGCGGTATCCAACGCCGCATCCAATAGTTTAGATGTGCCAATAATGCCGAAACGTTGTTTAACAGCTTGCAACGAGTGATTCATATAGTTTTGATAATCAAGGGGTTACAAAAATAATTGTACACCCGCGAATTGTAATCCTAAAATTAATAATCCAATGATAATTCGGTAATATCCAAACATTTTGAAACCGTTTTGGTTCAAAAATCCGATAAAAGTTTTAATCGCAATCATCGCAACCACAAACGCAACCAAATTTCCAATCGCCAAAATAACCATGTCATGTTGGGTCAAAGCAGGTAAAATCCCTTTTTTGACATCTTTGTAATATTCCAAACCCGATTTTGCAGAAGCCGCCGCCATCGTAGGAACGGCGAGAAAAAACGCAAATTCAGCTGCTTTTTCGCGATTCAAACCTTGCGTTAAACCACCAATAATCGTTGCCGCAGACCGCGATAAACCCGGAAGCAACATCGACAATACTTGAAAACAACCAATTTTAAAAGCCGTTAAAAAATCAGGTTCATCCTTTTGAGGCAATTGTTCATTTTTGGCAAACCATTGATCCACAAAGAGTAACACCACTCCACCCAATAATAAAACCACTGCAATCGTTATCGGATTCTCTAATAATGCTTTAATATGTTTGTAGAAAAGCAATCCAAAAACCGCCGCAGGCAAAAAAGCTACCGCCAATTTAAGGTAAAAATTAAAGTTTTGTAAAAAGCGTTTCCAATACAGCACCAAAACGGATAGAATCGCGCCCATTTGAATCACGACTTCAAACAATTTGGTAAATTCGCTTTTGCCAATCCCCATCAAAGAAGAAGTAATCACCATGTGTCCCGTAGAAGACACAGGCAAATATTCGGTAATACCTTCCACAATAGCAAGGATAATCGCTTGTAAATACGTCATAAGATTTTAAGTTGTACTATTTTCGGTTGTTTTTTTGAAAATCGCATAGATTTCGACGATTAAACCTGCCAAAATGAGTATCGGTGCAACGACCATAATGCGCGGACTGTAAATAATGGATTCGTCCCACTCATTCGGATTCGGTTGACTGCCGCCCATCATGCAGACCATGCCCAGCACGACTAAGGCGAATCCTATCGCCATCCAACGATAATTTTCCGTTCCAAAGACCAAAGTATCCTTTTTCTTGCCGAAAAAGCCACTTGCTTCTGCACTGACAGGGCGTGTAATAGGTGCTGCGGCACTGGAACTGCCCGTTTTCGGCATCGTAGGTGTAGTCGGGCGTATCGGCTTTGCTGCTTTTGACATTGTTTTAAAAATTTGTAAAAGATTGTTTTAAAATAAGATACAGAATATGGTTTTGTGCCATTTTTAAATTGGCGCAGTATGCATACATGATTTTCTTAAAATCTGCCAAAAATACAATGGTTTTTGTAAAAAACAGGGTTTGTGTTTGCTTTTTTTTAAAATTTTGCTTAAAATGGAATAAATGGCTTAAAATGGGTAGATTCGGGTTCTTGATAAGTCGAAGCTCCTCCTTTTTCATTCCTTTTTTAGAAAAAAAATCCTATCTTGTAGGGACAGGTCGCGTCTCTACAAGATAGGATTTTTAATCATTGCCAGTTTCCCTTCGAATGACCCGAATGATACCCGTTACTAATTGAGTATAGGCGTGTAAATTAGAGTCATTCAGAAGGATCGCTTTAAAAATCAAATTACCAGCCTAAGTAATAATCTTTATCCAACCATAATGGTCTCGTTAACGTAAAATACTCCTGCAACATTTTCTCTGCTTCGCAAAAAGCACCTTCGACCCAGCCTTGTTGGTCGGAATACGCCTCTCCGCAAATGTGAATGCGCTCCGTTGGCAACGGACGACGCATGAATCGCATGGTCGCACCAACATCATACCCCGCTTTCCAAGCATGGTAACCGCCTCCAAAGGGGTCTTCGGTCCAATCTCGGTACCAAGTTACATACGGGAAATCAATATCGGCACCATGCAATTCGCGCAATTCATCCATAATTTCATTGACCATCAATCGCTTTGCTTGCACAGGGGACAGGGCGCGCAAATCGCCTAACGCGACCGAACGCGTTGCTTTCACCTGGAAATAGTCAGGATGATCGGATAAAACCTTCCAAAACGTTTGTGAAACCATATCTCCGTAACTACCCAAAAGCATGGAATGCCCATTTTTAGGGTCTGTTCCAAAATAATAACATTGACGCATGGGCAAATCAGTGATAGAATGTCCCGAATCAATGCCAAATTGGGTCCACCAAGCCCTTTCAAAGCCCATTAAGATTTTATAAGCAGGTGCTGCTACAATCGAACGGATATTTAAATCTAATGCTGCGGCTCTTTGTACATTGCGTTTGGCATTGAAAAAGAAATTATTATGTCTAAGCAATTCTAAAGACCGCCGCGGCATCGCTAAAATAATCGAATTGGCATAAACTTTCCATTCTGTACCTGAACGCAAGTTCAAAAAAATCAATTCATATTTATGAGTCGCTGCTTGAGTCAATTTGGAGAAGCGCAATAATTTGTTTTCAGACCAAATGCAAGCCTTCGGAGTTGCCATATACGCATTCGCAAGCGCGTAAGCAATGCTGTCAAATCCTTCAGCAATAGTTTTGAATTGAACCTCCGCGTTGGAAAAATCGCCGACCATATACGGAAAGGCTTCTGCTGCGTTCCAGTTAATCGTGTTGGAATAGTAACCACCTGCTGTTGATAAAAACGTATAACCTTCTTCTGAAACTTGATCTTTCAGCAAATTCCAAAAACCGATGTCATTCACTCGACAATTGTGGTACGGCGAGCCTGGAAAATTGTAGGTCAAATTGGGCTTTACCTCGTTCCAATCTCGGCTGGTTAGTAGAAATTCATAATTGTAAGCATCTTTTTTAATCACTTTACCATCGAAATTTTTAACGAACCAAGGGTCATTTACCAAAACCGTATAAATCACCTTGTTAAATAACTGGTCGGCACTACATCCAAGGTCGTCATCGTTTAAATGATAACGCGTTTCCCATTTTTTGCCCTTTTCTTGCTCAACATTCCATTGATTTTGCAAAAAACGCTGCTTGCGCAAGTACATGAATAGTTTACTGGGGTCGCCCATTGGGAAATCGGCAACATGCATTTGGTCTTCAAAAACATCTTGAATGAGTGCTGTAATAATTTTTTGGGAAGTCATATAGCGCATGCCGCCGAGTTCTCCAACTAAGTCCATACCAGGCAATTTGACGGATTCCAACCGCCCGCCCAAGCGGTTTAACATATCAAAAACTTGGACGCGCCCGTTTTGATATACTGATTTGCCGCTGCCTGTCAAGCGATAAGCGGAATAGAGTCCAGAAGTACCTGCGCCGATAATGGCAACTTCAAGTTCCAAGGCATCAGACATACCTGGATTTAAAGGGGTGTTCTTATTCATTTTTTCATTTTAGTTTAAAAAAAATAATAAATTTATAATTTATAATAAATTAATTAATAATTATTTATAAATTATTTAATTGTTGTATTTATAAAAAGATTCATTTGGAATCCATGATTTAAATCATTCGTTTAAACACTTTGCTACCCCAAGCAAAATGGGAAATATCATATGGAGTCGTTCCTTTGATAGCTAAATCAGCGAGAATCTTTCCAAATAATGGAATGAACTTGGCTGCCCAACCTGTTGCTTGAATGATGATATTTTGATGATTCAGCACATAATTCGGTGCAAAATCCAATAAAAGTTCTTTATTTGGGAGATTCGTTAAAGCCATCATGCAGGTAGATTTCAATTCTGGAGTCGGATCTAAACCCGTCATGTGGTCGCGCACCCAAGCCTCAGTCAACGCTAATTCTTGTGCATTGGGTTGAAAAGTGGCATTATCAGGATTATCAAGTGGTGCCATCACAAAATCGGGCGCGACTCGAATATAATCGGGATGATCCCAATCAACTGCTGGAAAGCCATAATATAAATCGTCTCTATTGCCAACAGGTTGTTGGAATGCGAACCAAGTTGGATATTGAATGTTCGGATCTGTTTTTTTGAAATAGGCAGAAGACATCTGCCAATACGTCACGCTCGTGCGAAACCCTAAAAGTTCTGTCACCGAATTAATATACGGACCAGGAACAATCACTAATTTTTTGCCCACAAACGGTGTTGGTACGCCCTCTACCAATAGGCTGAAACCCGTTGATTCATTATTAATTTTTACAACTTTGCTATGTTCGCGGATCGTGACATATATATTATTTTGAACCAAACTGCGCAAGGTTTTCAAGGTTGCCTCCAAATTAATACTGGCACCATCTTCTTGAAAAAGACCTATATAATTGGTGGGTAGATTTTTGAAATGATATTGTTGTTCAATCTCTGCCGCCGTCAAACTCGTGTAAGACACCCCAAGACTATCCATGGCAGCCATCGCACCCGCAATATTGCCTTCGGTCGTATGCACATTCGGGTCACCGAACCAAAGTGTACCCACATCCTCCTTTTCTAATAAAACATCAGAAGTATGTTGTTGCAATTCGGTCCAATACGGCACGGAATCCAGTACTAATTGTACCATATATTCATCGGGGTAAGGGACTCTGAATTGTCGGGAAACACCCGCCGAACTACCTTTGTCATTGAGTAACGTAAAACGTTCCAAGAGCAAGACCCGTTGACGATTTTTGGCAAGTTGATAAGCTGTGGCTAAACCCATAGCACCACCTCCTATGATGATGACATCATAGGTACTATTGTCGTTAGACATTGTGAATAAATTTTAAAACAAAAGAAGAGCCTAATGCTTGATTGAACAAACAAAGGAAGTCTTTTTATTGTGAACAAATGATTTTTTACCAATAGGTAATGATTTAAAAACAGACACTTATTAAGTAAATGACATGACGCAAATGTACAACAATTATTGTATGTGCACCCAAAAAATCAATAAAAAATAGTTATTAATTCAATATTTTTCTTAGTACTTCTTTTTGTGTTTTTAAAAAGTATGGGCGCGAACCAGCGAAATGGTGTTGCCGCCCGCAACTTGTGCCCTCATTCCGACTGAAACGGAACGTTCATTTCTATTAGATTTGACCGAAAATAAGGATGGAAGTAAAAAAATAAGAGTGAATTTTTTCAAAGAAGTGAAAATCATGACGGCATCGCAGTAGATAAACGTGCCGCAAGTTGGAACTCGCGGCACGTTATGTACTCAAAAAATTAACTCATTTCTTCTCCTGTGTCTTTTTTGTTTTTGACATCTGTGAACGCTTTTGCTGCGTCCGTCAATAATTGCGTGTGTAGAATCTCCTTCGCACGAAACAATTGAGCCTTTACCGTCCCTAACGGGATACTCAACTCTTGTGCAATCTCTTCGTAACTCAACTCTTCAAAATAGCGCAATTCTATCATCATGCGGTATTTAACGTTCAGTTTTTCAATTAATTTGCGAATCATCGCCGATTTCTGTTCTTGAATCATCATTTCTTCGGGGTTCGGAGCGTGAGACTGAATGTTATGCGAAAAATCATGGTCTGAATACGCATCAATCGGGTCGTCAATCGACAAAGTTTGCAAACGTTTTTTGCGAATGTGGTCAATGCAATTGTTTATCGCAATCTTGAACAACCAAGTGCTAAATGCATAATTCGGTGCATAACTCGGCAGTTTGCGAAACGCTTTGCCAAAGGCTTCGAGCGTCAAATCGTCTGCATCGTCTCGGTTATTCACCATCTTAAACATCGCATGATACACCGAGTGCCGATAACGGCTCATTAATAAGGTGTATGCTTTTTCGTTGCCGTCAATTGCGGCGTTAACCAGCGCGAAATCGTCTTGCGCCTTCGGGGATAATTTACTGTTGCTCATTGTTACTTACAAACATAGGTTTTCTCATTTCGGATGGTCAAATCACTTAGACATACGATTCCCAAAATTTTAATGGGCTTTGCTTCGATATAAAAAATTTTTGTGTCTTTTAATTAAAATAAAAAAATAAAATTTCTAAAATCGCATATGTAAATAAAATTTAATCCGAAATTATTTTTAATAAATAAGTCCAATACATAGCTTCGCCAGCGCGTTTTCATCGAAATGACCGCGAAAGGGTAGCCTCCGAAGAAGCCATATACAGAACCGAATTTGATTACTTCCAAGTACGAGTTGCCCGCTTTGATAAAGGCAACTGCATCACAATAGGTGTGAAAAATAGATAAAACAACGGTAATAGTCCTTCCAACCACATTACATGTCCTAAAATCCGTTGTTCGCGTAACTTCCCTGCTACTTTCGCGTACAAGAACCAAACGGTTACGGTACGCAATATGAATAGGGCATTTTCAAATATCGTGCTAAAATTTAATACTAAAAGCAAAAAAAACGAAACAAAGTAAAAAAATTGTGAAATTGTTAACATTCCTAATAAAAACTGGTGTTTAAGGCGGTAAAAACGCCCTGTTCCGAAGTGCCGCGACTTCTGTTTGACCCAATCTGTGACATTGTATTTAGGTTCGGATAAAACATGCGCATCGGGTTGAATGCAAATCGTGGTATTGGCAGCCGTGCCAACTTGATTAATGAACAAATCATCATCGCCAGAAAGCACTTGTTCATGTGCTTGGAAACCATTGGCTTTTATAAATAAATTTTTGCGATACATCAAATTGCGCCCTACCCCCATGTAAGGCATGCCTGCGAGTGCGCAAGACAAATATTGGATTGCTGTCCACAACGTTTCGTATCGTATAAAAAGATTTAACCAACTATCAACCCTTTGATACGGGCTGTAACCCAATACAATCGCTTTGTCTTCCGTCAACGCGCGAACCATTGTACCAATCCATTTTGGACTAACAGGCGTACAATCGGCATCCGTAAGCAACAAAATATCATTTTTCGCAGCTAAAATGCCTTCAGATAACGCCCCTTTTTTACCTGCTGTTTTTTTGACGGTAAGGTTTAAAATCCTCAATTTTTGCGGATATTGCGCTTGCAATTTTGCTAAAACAAGGGCAGAATCATCCGTCGAATTATCATTGACGACCAAGAGTTCAAAATGCGTATAATCTTGATTTAGAATGGAATACAAATTATTTTTTAAATGATTCGATTCATTTCGCGCACAGACGATGACCGAAACCGCAGGAGCTGTTTCAAGGTTTAAAACCGTTTGGGATTCGGTATGAAATGCCAATTTGCGAAACAGCAAAAGCCAATAACCCAATTGTACGAGTGTCGAAACACTGAAAATTATTTTTAAAAAAATGACCCACATTTTTGAAAAATGATACCTTTGTGTTTGGAGTGACCTTTAAATTAAAATTTATTTTTATAAATTAGGATTCAAAAAACACCCAATATTTTGTAAAACAATCCTTTATAACTGATGCAATCTCAATTTTATACTTATTTTGTGATGGGTTTTCATCACATCGTTTCGCGCAGTGCGTATGACCATATTGCCTTTTTAATCGTGCTTTGTGCCATCCACCGCATCGAATCTTGGCGCAAGATACTGATTTTAATCACAGCGTTTACGATTGGTCATTGTATTACGCTTTTTTTAGGGGCATTGCACTGGATTGCGCCGCCACAAGTACTGATTGAACGGATTATGATACCCGCAACCATCATTTCAACGGCTATTTTCAACATCACCCGCCCCGAAGAACGCAGCAATAATGGGAATTTTATGCCGCGCCGTTACGAACCGTTGTTTAGTGCGGAGTTGCAATTGCAATATGGATTTGCCTTATTATTCGGATTGATACATGGGATGGCTTTTTCACAAACCTTGGTGCAAATTATGACTGGAAATCTATTGATTCCACTTTTTGCCTTTAATGTGGGCATTGAATTGGGACAATTCGTGATTATTGCGTGCATTATGGGCATTTGCTATTGGGTGTTCAACATCATGCAATGGCGACAACGCGCTTGGACTTTGTTTGTTTCGGGAGCCGCTTTTGGGATTGGAATGGTGATGTGGTTAGGAAAATAAAAAAGAAAGGTCGTCGAGGTTGCAACCTAGACGACCTTTAAACCATTACAAATCAATGTTTTATACTAATGAATCACCATGAAACGCTTCACTTCTTTCATCGTACCGTGTCGCAGGCGGACGTTATACGTCCCCGTGCGCCATGCTTGGACATTCAGCCGCAATTGTCCCGATTGCGCGGGCGTAAGTTCATAATCCGTGACTAATTGCCCCGTTTCATTGAAAATCGCTAAGGAAGTGGCTGTTTTTT
>JBDLWG010000601.1:0-7216 GCA_039804385.1 Bacteroidota bacterium | reverse complement strand
TTTTGCCATTTCACACCGCTTGGGTAAACTTCATTTTTCAAACGCTACTTTATCGTACTTTACATGGTTGACAAATGCGCCCATAGCCACTTTCCAATTTCGGATTATGAAAATCCGCTTTAGGTTTTAATTGCCCACATTTGCCACAAACTTTCATTTCGCCCTGTCGCGTTTTATCGTAACTCACTTGCAACAGCGCCCCTAACTTTGACGTTTCGGGCAATTGTTCAAATACAATTTGTTTTAATTTTTTATCTAAAAACGGAACAGCATCTGCGCCATTCAACAACCATTTATTCCATCGCAAAAACGAATAACCATACGCTTCCATCGTCTTTTGCAACATAATATCGTTTTGAACGCGCTCGGGTGCTGCATGTAAGGTTGTTGTTTGAAATTCATAAGCGTCATATTCAATAATAATTGTTTTAAATTTTTGAACATCAACTTGATACAACAACAAAAAACGCACCCGATACAGAGGCAATTTCAAATCTGGTTCGAGTTGTTTTAAGTAATTTTCAAGGTTAAAACGTTTTAATAACGTGATTTTGGATTGATTTTGTTGATAAAAATCCGTTTCGTACAACGTATTTTCAACAAACAACTCTTGCGGAGATGCTGCTTGTTGCGCTGCTACGTGCGATGCTTTTTCAATTAAAATATTTTGTTCTAAACGATTTTTGAAATGCATCAAGGCTTTTTTGATTTCACCTGCTTCCAACGTTTCAATTGGCTTCGATAAAATGAAAACCGCTTGTTCCTTCACCCGACTCAAACCGACATTCAAGCGTTGATACCGCAATTTATTTTCATAATCTTCCACTTCTTTGACTGGAAAAATGCGATTTAAAACTTTTTCCCCCTTTTTTTCAACCATCGAATAAAAAATAATATCGCGTTCTTCGCCTTGACACGTATCAAAAGTCATGATTTTGAGTTCAAAACGTTGGTCAAAATGTTCAAAATCAAGATTATTGGATAGCAATTTACTGATAAATTTTTGTTGATTTTTGAAGGGCGTGATGATTCCGACCGTTCCATCAAAACCATTTTGTTTTAAATCTTCTAAATGATGGATAATTCGATGGGCTTCTGCATGATTGATATTTTTATTTTTGTAATTTTTATCTAATTGAATATCAGCATTCGATGGGATTTCAATTTCAAAACGAATCACTTCTTCAATGGATTTACCACGAATTTTCATGGTTTGCAAATTGCGGTAAAAATGACTATCGGAATAATCAATCAATTCGGGATAGCCGCGAAAATGTTTGCGCAAAGCTCCTTCATAATGGGCAATACTTTTCGTAAATTCAAGGATGGACTTTTTGATATTAAAAAAAGCAGCCTTGTCTAAAATGCGTTCGCGTTCCTCCTGCGGCAAATGTTGAATCGTATCAGATAACGCGGTTAATACTTTTTTAAACAAAATGTTATTATAATCATTGTTCGCATTCCCTGATTTGACATTTCCAAATTGTTTGGTATCGCCCAAAACGACGACTTTTTTGGCTCGAAAAATGGCAGGAAACGCTTGCGCAATACTCACTTGCGATGCTTCATCAATAATCAACAAATCAAACAATTCGGCTTCCAAAGGCAAAAATTTCCCTAATTCTCGAATCCCAACTATCAAACAAGGAAACGCTTCTGTCAATTGTAACAAATAAGATTTGGGCAATTGACGTTTTGACCGAAGCATTTTTGCAATATGTTGTGCATCATTTTTGTATTGTTCTCGAAATTTGACAACGCTTTCATCCAAAATATGGGTCATTTTTTTAGAAAGATTCAATTCCAATTCCCGTCGAATCGACCGCAAAGAACGTTGCGCATCCAATAATTTTGCCGCTTCATTCGTCTGTTCCAACGCTTCTGCATAATCTAAGGCTTGTAAAAAGGCAGGAATTTTATCAGGATTCGCTTTCCAAAAATGATTTATAAAAGTAGCAATATCGGCTGTTTTAAGTCCAAAATAATTGATTATCAATGAATTATTGATAATTAATTTTTGAATATCTGTAACGGTTACTTGCATATTTTGCAATAAATGGCACAATTGCGGCGCACTCTCATCTCGCAATATTGGAAATGGATTGAATTGCCATTGCGCCCAATGATTTGCCCATTCCAATCTTTTCCGAAAATAAACAATGGCATTTTGTAAGTGATTTGCCTCTGTTTCCTCTTTGCCAATCGATTGACTGAGGTGGATTTTATCCATATTGCCAAAATGCGCATGCAATGCTGCATTCAATCGCTTCACTTTGCCTTGAACAAGCGCGTAACCAAACCATTTTGGAAACAAATTGTTAAATTCGGATAAAATAGCCTCTGCATAATTCAATCGAAATGGGATTTCGTACAAAGGCGTTTGTGCCAAATCCTGTGTCAAATACAACGGTTCAACATAAGGACGATTTAAAAAATAATCACATTCAGATTTCAATAAAGCGATTCGATTTAGAAAAATGGTGGATTCAACCCCCGTTTCCCAACAATAAATCCCAAAATCGCGCTCTAAATCTTGGTTCAAATCGGCTAAAATTTGCACTTTTTGATATAATTCCCGCAAGGTAACTGCTTTCACGTCTTTGAATACATGCGCCCAATCTTCCTCAAAAATCGTTTCAAAATCCAACAATACGTTTATTTTTTCAATGGAAGCTGCTTTTCGGGCAACCGTTTCATTCAACAAACTCGTCCGAATCGTTGCCCGATTTTTAGCAATTTCGGCATCTAATTCGGACTTATGCCGCTTCATCGCCCGAAAACGGTCTTGAATTTTGCCATAATTCTGTGTATTGAAGATTTTATTATAATTCGTATCCGTTTTGCCGAGCCGCAAAATCGGATTTTGAACGGTATCATCCAATTGTCCATTGCTCAAAACTTGAGCAATTTTAGCTTCCGCGACATCTAACGCTTCCTTTTTATCCGAAACCACCAAAACCGATTGATGCCGCAATAACGCATGATAAATCAAGGCTGCAATCGTATGACTTTTACCCGTTCCGGGCGGACCTTCCACCACAATGCGTTGACAATCAGTAGTTTCTGCTGCATGCAAAATCTTTCGTTGTTCTTCATTCAGTGGAATTGGACTATTATAATCAAATTTTTCGTATAAATGTTGTTTATCAAAAGTATCCGAAATGGCGTTTTCAAAATTGGTTGGATTATGGAACAAAAAATCATTGCCAATTTTTTGCAATAATTGCATGGCAACAGGGTCGCCTTGTCGCATCGTTTCCAACAAGGCTTCATAATCATTCAAAATCGCTTCATCCGCTTGCTCGAACAAGGCAATATGACATGAATTGTTTAAAAAAATCTTATCACGTCGAACCGATTGTGGTTCAACAGTATCGGTTTGTACGGGTTTTAAATCAAAATATTCCGTAATCGTATTTAAAATAGATTGAATTTGTTGAACAAAGGTTTCTCGGGTTGCAAACTCGCTTAAATAAATTTGTCGGGCAGGCAATTCCAATTTTTGATTGCCTTTTGGCGTATGTCGAGCCAATACATCCAACACTTTTTTGTGAATAAACAACACAGGATGTTCTAAAATAATCGAAAAAGAACCTGTCTGCCCTACTTTTTCGAGGTCAATTGGCATATAAAACAGAGGAAATCGATGATTATCATAACCAATTTCCCAAAAGTAGAGGTATAATTCATATTTATCAAACAAAGCGCGGTTCTGCACCAATTCCGCTACATCGCCATAAAAACCGCGATGCGTATAAACCGTCAACCATTCTAACAAAGTAGTTGCCTTAAAACCTTCTAATTCGGTTTGTTTTGCCTGCCATTCTTGTTCAATTAATTTGGCGTGTGCAGGCGTTTTCGTATTTTGCCGAATGTATTCAAAAACTACTTTTTGTTGAAAATCAATATCAAAATCGACTGTATTTTTTAATACCATCTGCATGGTTTCGATGAAATCGCTGTCAAATTCAAAAAAATGGTCTGTTTTTTTGATATTTTGGAAAGGATTGCGCTCCGCTTTGGAATACAAAATGTTCAAAGCCGATTCTTGTGCTTTAATGGTTCCGAAATCGTATCGGCGTAAAGGAATTTGTAATTGAAAATCATCTTCAGATGCTTCGATTTTTCGAGCAGGCAATCGCCCTTTTTTAAAATTGGTTTCCAAAAATTCCATATAATATTTGCACAATTCCGTTAAAAACGAATTTTGTAGCGGCATTTCCAGTATTGACATCTTGAAAACAGGTATTTTTTGGATGAGAAGACAAACCTAATTTGGGTGGTATGGCAAAATTTTATAGCACTCTTTATCGACAAACACCAAACAAAATCCTAAAAGATTCGGTCGTTGGAATCGCGGCAATGCCATATATTCACAAAGTTGCTGATAGCCTCTTTCCGCAACGTCTTCTAACAATGGTTTTACAGGCACAGGTGCAGGCTCGGCAGGTGTAACGGGCGCAACAGGCAGTTTCGTTTTACGGGATTTAACAACTTTTTTCACAGGAGTCGGCGGCGCAGGCGCATCAACGAGTTTGCCATCTTTATCCGCCCATTTCGACCGATTTTCCTTTTTTACATATTTTAATTCGAGTAAAATCTCATATTTGATATTCACTTGTGGAATCCGTTCTAAAAAAACATCCACATAACGCCGATTGATTTCCATTTCGCTCCGAATTAAGTAGCTTTCATACGGAAATAACATCCCAATTACCAACGTTTTGAGGTGTTTTTCGTTATAACCATAATTATCGCGGGTCGAATGTTCTTTATCAAGGACGCGTGCTACATATTTCGTAAACGGTTCTATCGCGCCTTGCATCACCAATTGATAGACCGACTCCCCAATTTCGTGGCGCAAATTCCCATAAGCCATCCCCAATTGCAACGCCATGAAATAATCATAATATAATCGTTTAATGACATAATTGGGCAATTGAAAAGTGTAATAATTCCCCAAAACGGATTGAATCGTTGTCATCCCCGAATAAAACAGCATGCTCCAGATGTCGCTAATCGTAAACCCTAATTCTACATTAAACCGTTCCGTGAGGTAACTTCGGATTGTACCCGTTTCCAAGAATTGAGTCAATTGCGTTATAACCAGTTGTTCCTCATTGGCAAGCCGAAAAATGTTGGCAATTTTTTTATAATCCGTTGCCACATTTGCGGTCAACATTTTAACGGGATATTCTCGGACGCTTTGAAAATATTGTATAAAATACAACACCATTTCTGGATTATATAAGTGCGCTTGGGCATTGCGGTGAAATAAATAACCGTCATACCAATTGCGCAAATCATGGAGGATTTGAGGCAATTGTTCCTCCGAAACGTTGATTTTTTGAAGTAAATCCGTCACTTCCGCTTCGGTGAAGCCCAATAAATCATGAAAAAAGGGATGCGTTGAAAGATCCGTTACAATGTTAAACCCACTGGTCATACTATCCACCGTCACGGGTGCAACCCCAGTCATAAAAATGCGAGCCACATAGCCTTTCATGGCAGCCTCTTTGATTACCTCATAAAATTTGCGTACATACCCATTTTTCGAAACAATATCTTTAAAATCTGCAAAATGAAACGATAATAATTCGTTGGTAAATTGATCGTATTCGTCAATCAAAATGTAAATGGGGCGATGAACTGGAGGCGGTTCACAACAGCTAAAAAATTGAACGGCAACACTCGAAGGCAGGGTTTGATTTAAAACGCTTTCTTGCTGAATGGGGCTGAATGTTTCTGGATAGGTTTTCATGAATCGTTGAAAACCATCTTTGACTTTCATCAAAAACGCATCATGGACTTTGCGAACATCATTGGTCTCAATGCCGCTAAAATCAAATCGTAAAATCCGATATTGGTTCGCTAAGGCAGTTGGATTGCGTCCAACATGCAAATCACCAAATAAAAGTTGGAACTCCGCCGCTTTATTTACATCATAATAATGCTCTAAAAGGCTAATCCACAAGGATTTCCCAAACCGTCGCGGGCGCAAAAACATGGTATAAACAGGCGCGTGTACCTCTAATTGTTCGAGAAAACGAGTTCTATCTACATAATAACATTTTTCGCGCATCATCGGTCCGAAATCCGCACGGGCATAGGGTAGTTTTATCATGATTTGTTCAATTTAGAAACACAAAGGTAGCGTTTTCGATTGAAACTTGCAAATCAGCGGCAAAAACGTTTTAGGAGTCGGGAAATAAATTTCCCGACTCCTAAAATAAAAAAATATTTAGTGAAAAATTCGCTAATTGTGAAAATTAATTTATCTTTGTGCCGTGATTCAGATGAATTGCTTTTAAACGACTTGTAATTTACAATTTCGATTCATAATCAATTATTTTAAGTTTTAAAATAAATTAAAATTTGATTTTAAAACTAAATAAAACCAAATTTATTCAATAGTTATGACAGTAACCACTCAATCGTATTCAACACCGCCTTATGTGCAAGTTAATGGCGCATTTAGTGAAAAATTCGCTACTATTTTAACACCAGAAGCATTAACTTTTTTGGCGGCATTGCATGTGAAATTCAATCCGCGCCGTCAAGTTTTGTTAAATGCCCGTTTAGAACGGCAAAAACGGATTGATGCAGGCGAATTACCCGATTTTTTGCCTGAAACGGCTCTAATTCGGGCTGCAACTTGGAAAGTAGCACCGATTCCTACCGATTTGCAAGACCGTCGCGTGGAAATTACGGGCCCTGTTGACCGCAAAATGGTCATTAACGCGCTCAATTCGGGTGCAAAAGTGTTCATGGCAGACTTTGAAGATAGCAATACGCCTTCTTGGAACAATGTTATGGAGGGACAAATCAACCTTCGAGATGCGATTCGGGGCGATATTTCTTATCAAAACCCGCAAACGCAAAAATCCTATCGCTTGAATCCAAAAGTCGCTACCCTGATGGTGCGCCCGCGCGGTTGGCATTTGGAGGAGAAACATATTGTAGTTCAAGGCGAAAGAATGAGTAGTAGCTTAGTTGATTTTGGGTTGTTTATTTTTCATAATTCAAAAAGGCTGATTTCCAAAGGTTCTGCTCCTTATTTTTACTTACCGAAATTGGAAAGTCATTTAGAAGCACGCCTTTGGAATGATGTTTTTGTTTTTAGTCAAACGTATTTATCTATCAATCAAGGGGTTATCAAAGCAACGGTTTTGATTGAAACGATTTTAGCAGCGTTTGAAACCGATGAAATATTATA
>JBDLWG010000600.1:0-7028 GCA_039804385.1 Bacteroidota bacterium | reverse complement strand
AGTCTTGATTTTTTTTTGAAAAATGGTATTTTGCTTCAAAATATATCCAGCTTATTAAAACCATTGATTATTACTTTAATGCCTAATTTTCTATATGTATTTGTTCGCAATTTAAAGCAGCAAAAGAGAAAAGCAAATTATAATACTCCTAAAATCTCCAATAATGAGCAATACAAAAATTAGTATTATTTTACCTGTTTTCAATGCAGAAAAATATCTGCTTGAATGTTTGCAAAGCATTGAAAAACAAACTTATGCCAATTGGGAACTCATCATTATTAATGATGGTTCTACGGACAATTCGCATCAAATCATTACAGATTTTATTCAAATGATACTGAATAAAGTCCAATATTTTCATTTGGAAACCAATAAAGGATTACCATATTGTTTGAATTTAGGCATTCAACATGCCAAAGGAGATTATATCGCTCGTATAGATGCAGACGACATCATGATGCCAGATCGCTTGCAAAAGCAAGTTGATTTTTTAGAAACGCATCCAGAAGTAGGTATTGTAGGTAGTTTTGCAATTGATATAGATGAAAATGGGGACGAATTAGACTTATTTAGCTTACCTTATGATAGTAAAAGTATGAAAGATTCATTTTTTACCATTTGTCCTTTTCTACATCCAGCTGTGCTAATTAGGAAAAATATTTTATCTAATAATATGAATTACAATGCTAAATATCGCTCTGCACAAGATTATGACTTATGGCTAAGATTGATTAACATTACTGAATTTTACAATCTATCAGAGGCACTTATCAAAAAAAGAGTTCATAATCAACAACTTACCTTTTCAAAAACAGGTCATTACGAAACTTTACGTATTAAATTTGACCATTTTGTAGCTACTAAAACTTTATTCAAAAACCATTGGTATTTATGGCGACATCTTTTTATTTTATTAACGCCTACTTTTTTATTTTTATTTCTAAAAAAGCGCAAACATGAAAAAAGAAAAATGGGTTAAGTTATAAAACCGCATAATAGAAATTTTATTTGGCACAAACCAACTGTTTTAATATATTAATTTGTAAATTGGAATATGATTTGCGGGATTCGTTAGAAAGCCTTAACTTTGTCACTCAAAATTTAAAAGTGATGCTAAAAATACCTTATGGACTGGCTGATTTTGCCCGCCTGCGCCGCGAAAAATATTTCTACGTTGATAGAACCGATTATATTGAACAATTGGAAACGCATGCTACGTCTTATACGATGTTCTTGCGACCGCGCCGTTTTGGTAAATCCTTGATAATCAGTATTTTATCCCATTATTATGATGTGAAAAAAGCGGCTGATTTCCCAATGCTTTTCGGTGATTTGCACATCGGCAAGCACCCTACACCGTTGGCAAATCAATACCTTATCTTGCGATTTGATTTCAGCGGCATCGAAACCAATGCTGTAAAAGAAGTATTCGCTTCGTTTCTGAAAAAAATAAAATCAGGAATCAGTCGGTTTATGTCAAAATATGAAACGTTTTTTACAGATGAACAAACGGAGCATGTCCTAAGTCAACCATCTCCTGCTGCGGTGGCAGTCGAGTTTTTCAATATTTTCACCAATAATAACATTCAACCTGCGATTTATTTGCTGATAGATGAATATGATCAATTCACCAACGAATTATTATCATTCCATTTTCACGATTTTAAAGATATTGTTTCGAGTAATGGCTATGTGCGCAAATTTTATGAGGTCATCAAAGAAGAAGCGGGTCGAGGAAGTATTGCGCGAATTTTTATGACGGGTGTTGCGCCTGTGACCGTCGATAGTATGACGAGTGGTTTTAATATCATTACCGATATTTCGTTGTCGCCTCGTTTTCACAATATGATGGGCTTCACTGAAATGGAAGTCGTCTCTTTTTTGAATCAATTGGACGTACCTAAAAACGAATTAGACGAAAAATTAACCGAATTACGGGATTGTTATGATGGCTATCGTTTCAACTTAAAAATTAAAAACCATCTTTACAATCCTGAAATGGTGCTTTATTTTGGGAATTACTACCAAAGTGAACGCGAATATCCCCCGAAAATGTTGACGGCGAATGTGGCAAGTGATTATCAAAAGATTGCAAATATTTTTAATGTTGGAGGCAATGAGACGACGGCGTTGTCTGATTTAAACGAATTGTTGGAAAATGGGGAAGTCAATAGTTATTTGACCGACCGTTTTAATGTTGCATTAGGTTTTGGCATTCAGGATGTTTGGAGTATGCTGTTTTATACGGGCATGACGACCTTGAAAGCGGTATCAGGCAATGATTGGACGTTTCAAATGCCGAATGACGTGATTAAAAAATTATATTATGATTATTTTGTGGCGTTGAATTTGGGGAAGGATTACAATCAGATGACGCATCTCATCCGCAATTCCCTCCGGAAATTAGTGTTTCAAGGGCAGATTACGGATTTTGTTCAATATGTTGAGATGGCATTAGCCAAAGCCCACTCCAATCGAGATAAAGTCACTTATGGAGAAAAACACCTTAAAACATTGATGATTGGGCTTTTATATCCCTATGAAAGTTATCATATTCGGAGTGAATTGGAAGTGCAGAGCAAATATGTGGATATTTTTCTGGAACGCCGTCCCCAAGTCAATATCAAACATGAAATTCTATTGGAATTGAAATACATTAAAAAAGAAGATGGTTTCAAATGGCTTGATGCACAAGGGAATCTCGTCGCGCCGCCCACTTCGACACTTCCAGTCGTTTCGACAACCCCTAAAAAAGGGCGAAAACCGAAGCCTAAACTGGTTTCAACAACTCCTGTAAATCCGCCCGTTATTTCCTTGTTGGAATCGGTAGCGGAAGCTGGTGCCAAACAACTCGCCAATTATATGACTGCTGATTATTTTAAAAGACCCAATCTTTTAGGATATTGTTTGGTATTTGTGGGTAATGAGTGCAAGAAAATTTTGCCATATCTCTCCAATTAGACCTTAAAGCATTTTAGAAATCGAAGTTCAATTAAAATCATCCGTTTTAAAAAAAAGTAGAGCCATCAAAAATTGAATATCAATATTTGATGGCTCTACTTTTTTTTAAAACAAATTATTCGTTGACTGTCTCGCCTTTGAACGAGCCTAAATCAAATAGTAGTGAAAAGCGCAAGGTATTATCCAATGGATTTCTTTGACTGGTTGTTGGCACCAAGTACGAAAGGTTGATACCAAATACGTTGTATTTCAAGCCCAAACCTGCGGTGAAATATTGTCTGCCCCCTTTCGTTGCATGCTCATAAAAATAACCCGCCCGTACTGCAAATTGTTTATCATACCAATATTCGATACCTGTACTCCAATACAATTCACGCATTTTTTCGCCAAAATTGCTTCTATCATCCGAAAATGATTTGAAAATGCCTGCAACCGAACCAATTTTTCGCCAATCTGTTAGGCTATCAGGCGTAGGAACTAACAATTTGTTAACATCTAAAGCAAATGTAATCGTATTATATTGGTCTAACGGGATTTCCCATGCCGCCCCTAAACCTAAATTGGTCGGCAAAAAGTCTCCCGTTTTGATGTAAGTCACCTTGCTACCAATGTTCGACACTGCCAAACCGACCATTAAATTCGTCTTTTTATCAGACATTTTAATCGGGGTTTTGTACGTAAGCGAAATATCCGCCGCACCCGCTTTACCTGACCCAATCTGTTGAGAACCAATGGATAAGCCCGAAGCTAAATTGGAATAAATGTATTTACCCGTCAAACCCACCGATAAATTATCGGTCAATTGGCGCGAATAGCCCACTGCGGCTGAAAATTCACGCGGAACCCCTTCACTCAACCGCGTTCCATTTTCATCCGTCCAATCAATCTTGCCCAACGAAAAATAACGCAAATCTACGCCTACCGCTTGTTTGCGTTTGCCTGCGCCAAATTGGTAAAAACCTGCAAAATCAGCTAAATAGATGTCATCCACCCCCAAATTCCGCAACCAAGGCGTATAAGTGACAGATGCCCCTGTGTTTTGGTCTGCAAAAACCAATTTAGAAGCATTGAAGTGCATCGCATTCGCATCGGGCGAAGTCGCAATACCTACATCACCCATCGCCCCAGAACGGGCATCTGGCGCAATCCGCATAAAAGGAACGGCTGTTTGAATCACATTGCGGCACGGTCTGCCGAGTGGGTCAAAGCTATCGTGGCACTGACCTGTTAAGGTCGTTGTAACGGTCGTCAATATCGCTGAAGCACCAACCAAACTAAAGAAGAAATTTTTCATGTTGCTAATTGTAATTGTTTTTCAAATAAGATTCGGAATCGGATTTCCTTGAATCTTGAATGACTCCGAAAGCTGGTTTTTAGTGAAAGAGACATTCAAAATGCAAATCTATTTTTTTTTTAAATATTTTAAAATAACTGATAATAGGTTTAATTTCAGGGGTTAAACATTTACATACGTAAAAAGTTGATTGCAAAGCGTTTAGAAAAGGATGCTAAACGCTTTGTTTTATTTTAAAAGCACTATTTTTTGAAATTCGCTCATTACTTTTTCATTGTTTGAACCAAATAGTTTGATTTGATACATGTAAACGCCGCGTGCTAATGCTTCTCCGTACTCATCGTTGCCATCCCAAGCAATGCCTGAAACTAATTTTCCATTGGAAAAAACGTTTTGGTCAATCGTTTTGATTAGTTTTCCGCCAATTGTCAAAATATTAATCTGTACACGCAGGTTCTGACTTGTTAATCCATGTTCAAAACGAAACTCGGTATGCGTCGTAAACGGATTCGGATAATTTAGAACGTAAGAAAGTCCTGTTTTAGCGTCCTTCGTCACCACAAAATCGGTGGTGGCTTCCCCCGAATTGTTGGAAACGTCCCATGCCTTGACCCGAATCGTATGCTTGCCCTCTGCCAAATTGCTCAACGGATAGTTTAACGTTCCCCGTTTGTGGTCATCTTGCGCTGCTTGATAGAAGGAATTTAAAACCCGCGTTTGCCCACCGTCCAAAATCGAGGTCAAATCATGCCCAATACTCACGCCTGTTACATTGATGCCAGTATCATCACTCAATTTGGCTAAAAGCGTTGGGGAAGCATTCGTATTATTGCCAGATATGAAACTTTCATCATTCATAAATACTTGTACCACAGGCGGTTTGTTATCTGCTGGAATGGTTAAATCCGTGCCGCCAACGATGAATTGACTAAAACTGCCTGCGGCATCATTCAATGCCCCATCATGTGCATAATAACTGATTTTGCCTTTGCCAAAATCGTAATTAATGTCTCGCGGTACGACAAAAGTGAAACGCCAAATGCCATTTTTAACGGTTGCTACGCCTTTGAAAAGGATATTTCGTTGAAGCCTAAAATCGCGTACATAACTGGTTGGGTCTTGCGCTAATGTCTTGGCAATCACAGGTTTATCAAAAATAGTAGGATAGATTTTACCATTAAAATTAGTCAAAATTTGCCCGCCATCGCCTCTAATATAACCTTCAATCGTCACTTGTTGTAAGGCTTTAAACGTATCTATCAGAACCCGACTGACTCTTGAACTTGGATTACCATTTGCATCCAACTGTTCCAACGGTTCTACTTTTCCTAAAACACGATTATTGATTTTAGCCGTAATGACTTCATATTTCGGAATGCCCAAACGCATCGCAGGGTCGCCCAATAACGTAAATTTTTGACCATTGACCCCTGTATTAGAACGATTTTTCGCTATACGTAACATTTCACCTGCATAAACAGGCGCACTACCGCGTTTATTAAAAATCGTATCATAAACCGCATTGATTAATTGTGCATTTGTAGAAGCATACACCGCCCGAACCGTCGCATACAAGCCCACCGCGCCGCCCGAAGGATTCAACAACGCGACTTCTCCCGCCGTTTCTTCTTTCGGCGTGTCGTAACCCGCGAAAGAACAAGTTGCTGTGATAATCAAAGGCAATTTATTGATATTTTGCCAAGCTGCCAAATCTTCGCGCAACAAAATCCGTTCTTGCGCCAAGCCTTTTGGTCCGCCGTGACCCAAATAGGTGAAGGTCAACATGCCCCGAAATTGATTTTCGGTAATCGACTCATTCAACGCAGGTACACGCGTCCCGCCCGCACTAATCTCCTGCCGATACGCATCAATATACAATTTATCTAAATTGAAATTCGGCGTTTCCGTTTGCACCCGTTCTGCCGCATAATCGGCATCAATTAAGTGAAAATTATTATCTTCATCATCCGCCGAAAAAACCGCCCGATTGCGCCAATCGCCAAAAGATTCAGGATTGGATTCATGTCTAATGATTTTACGCACAACACTTTCCGCTTCAATCGCATCCTTGCAAGGAATCCGACCAACGGCAATATCCAAATTGCCGCGCAATTGTTCGCCTTCCGAACTGTCCAATAAAGCATAAAAATCGTCCGATGGAAACGCATCTATCGCATCAAAACTTTCATCCGTTTCATACGCAGGTATAAAATTCGTTTTCCGCGCTTTTTCTTCCGAAGTCCGCGCTTGCCAATCGAAGGCACCATCGCCCATCAACAACAAATATTTAAAGCGTAAGTTTCTGTCATACAACATTTTAGCAAAATCCCGGATTGCACCAGGGTCTTGCATCCCACTCGAAAACTCATTGTAAATCTGAGTTACTTCCGCCGTTGCCACTTTCAGATTTGAAAAAGATTGGCGATGTTGTTTGAGCAATTGCGTTGCATTGTCAAAATCTTTATGATAAACAATCAACAAATCAATATTGTCCAATCCATGTAAATTCTGATTGGTTACTTTGCCAATGGCTTCTGGTTTTAAAACAATTTCTGTTTTTTTGAACGCAATATATTCACGTAAAATGTTATTCGTATTTGCCGCAAAGGTAAAATTAGCACCATTCAAAACGCCTTCTTGTTTCAAAGCTGCGTATGGATTTGTGACATCCCAAACCGTTACATTTGCATCCATCCCTGCGATTTCAAACGCACTTGTGGTATAACGTTTCGTCCGCAAATCCCTAAAACCCAATTGCGTACCCGCCATTTTC
>JBDLWG010000599.1:0-3872 GCA_039804385.1 Bacteroidota bacterium | reverse complement strand
ATTTTGGAACGGTAAAATCGTATTTGAATGGTCAAAATGTAGGTTCGGAAATCACTTCCTATTGCAGAACGCCCACCAATGAGCTTTCCAAAGAGGCTGTAAACGTCTTTCCCAATCCAACAACAGGCTTGATAACGGTACAACACGAAGGCATTTCCATCGCTAAAATATTGATTTTCAATGCAATCGGTCAAATCGTAAAAACCGTAGAACCGACTGCAAACGAAACGCAATTGGATTTAAGCGAATGGGCAAAAGGGGTGTATTTTGTCAAAGTGAATGACAAAATGTTTAAAGTCGTGAAACAATAAGTGGTTTAGGTAAAAGAATCAACAACAAAATAAAGCAATATAAAAGGTTGATTTTCAATGAGGTATAACGTTTGGAGGGTTTCAAACCCTCCAAACGTTGTTGTCTGTTATTCACCTTCAACTACTTAGGTTGTTTTAACGATTCGTTTTTCAATTGAAAAACAAAAAATCAAGCACAACGTGCGGCAAGTTGCAACTTGCCGCACGTTTTTCCACCAACATTCTACCTAAATCCTACTCGCGAGCCGTTTCGTAAGCCACAATCTTATCTTTCAAACTTAATAAAAAATCAATATCATCAAAACCATTGATTAGACAAGTTTTTTTATAAGGATTGATGTCGAAATGGGTTGTTTCGCCTGTTGCGTCGATTTGGACGGTTTGTTTTTCCAAATCAATAGTCAAAGTAGCTTGGTTGCCCAATAAAAATATCTTTTTCAAGAATTTTTCCGATACTTGTACGGGTAATAAGCCATTATTCAAAGCATTATTCTTGAAGATGTCTGCAAAAAAACTGCTGATGACCACTCGAAAACCAGCATCTGCAATCGCCCAAGCCGCATGTTCCCGACTGCTGCCGCAACCAAAATTCTGACCTGCAACCAAGATTTGACCCGAATATTGAGCATCATTCAACACAAAACCTTCAATTGGTTTTCCATTGGAATAATACCGCCAATCTCTAAATAAATTTTCGCCAAAACCCAAACGGTCTGTCGCTTTCAAAAAACGCGCAGGTATAATTTGGTCTGTATCAACATGTTCGATGGCAAGTGGAACAAATTGAGAATGTATTGTTTTAAACTTTTCCATTAGATTGTTTGAATATTTTGAATTAGGATTTTTAGGATTTGAAGGATTATAAAGGATTGATTTTGAATAATTCATAGGATTAAGTAGTGGAATTAAAAGAACCGACAACAACGTTTGGAGGGTTTCAAACCCTCCAAACGTTATACGACCTTGATAATCAATCTTCTTGTAGGTATCTCTTTTGGTCGCTTTTTTCCTTTCAACTACTTAATACCCTATAAATCATTCAAAATCAATCTTTTACAATCCTTCAAATCCTAAAAATCCTAATTCAAAAAATTAGTTTAATAAGGTTCTAACATCTGTTACACGTCCTGTCAATGCCGCCGCCGCCGCCGTCAACGGACTCGCTAACAACGTGCGTGCGCCCGCGCCTTGCCGCCCTTCAAAATTGCGGTTGGAAGTGGCAACACAATATTCGCCTGCGGGAATTTTATCTTCATTCATTCCTAAACACGCCGAACAACCTGGTTGACGCAATTGAAAACCCGCTTCTGCAAAGATTTTATCCAAACCTTCCCGAATCGCTTGCTCCTCCACCTGTTTTGAACCCGGAACGATAAACACATGTACGCCCGCCGCCTTCTTTTTGCCGCGCACGAGTGCCGCCACTTGACGCAAATCTTCGATGCGTGCATTCGTACAACTGCCAATAAAAACATGTTGAACAGGATGTCCTTCCAATGCCATATCAGGTTGTAAACCCATGTATTTCAACGATTTAAGTAAATTTTTCTGTTCTGATTCAGAAGGCATACTTGCCAAAGATGGGATTTTCGCATTAATTTTAATGCCCATACCAGGATTGGTTCCATACGTAATCATCGGCGCAATATCGGCTGCATCAATATGGAGTTCAAGGTCGAATTTTGCACCTGTATCCGAATGCAATTCGCGCCATTGAGCCAACTTTTTCGTCCAATCCGCCCCTTGTGGCGCAAATTTTCGACCTTTCAAGTATTCAAAGGTGGTCTCATCAGGCGCAATCAAGCCGCCGCGTGCGCCCATTTCGATACTCATATTACAAATAGTCATCCGCGCTTCCATGCTCAACGCCCGAATCGCCGAACCTGCGTATTCCACAAAATAACCTGTCGCACCCGAAGCCGAAATCTGCGCAATGATGTATAAAATAAGGTCTTTAGAAACAACGCCTTTCGGCAAAACGCCATCAATGGTAATGCGCATCAATTTCGGTTTGGTTTGAAGGAGACATTGAGTCGCCATGACCATTTCGACCTCACTCGTGCCAATCCCAAAAGCAATTGAGCCAAAAGCACCATGTGTACTTGTATGAGAATCACCACATACGATGGTCATACCCGGTTGCGTCACGCCCAATTCAGGTCCGATGACGTGTACAATCCCTTGATAAGGATGCCCCAAACCATATAATTCGATGTCATTTTTATGACAATTTTCAATCAATTTATCCACCTGCATCCGCGAAAGGCGGTCTTTGATAGGCAAATGTTGGTCTAAAGTCGGCACATTATGGTCGGCAGTTGCCACAATTTGTTTTTTGCGAAAAACGTCGATACCGCGTTTTGCCAATCCGTCGAAGGCTTGCGGCGACGTGACTTCATGGATGAAATGCGTATCAATATACAACACTTCGGGTCCGTTTGGGACGGTATGGACCATGTGATTGTTCCATATTTTTTCAAATAAGGTCTTCGGCATAAAGGAATAGCTCTTTTTGTTTGAAAATCAATGCGCAAATGTAGGAGCTATTTCATGGTTTTTTGATAAAAAAAAGGTTGATTTTACGATGTCCAAAAGATAAAGGTGTACCTTTGATTTTCAATTCTAAAAAAAAATTAATCCGAACTCAAAAAAAATGCTCGCATTATTACCGCCATTTATCGTCGTCATGCTGTCCATGTGGCTGCGGCGCGCCTTTGAACCCTTGCTCATGGGTTGTTTAGTGGGTTATTTGCTCATCAATCCGTCCGATTTTCCCAATAATTTCATTGACGGACTCACCAAAACGTTTCAAGAAGAATCCACCGTTTGGGTTATTTTAGTCTGCGGATTATATGGTTCTTTAATCCATTTGATTATCCAATCTGGGAGTGTTTTTGCCTTTGGCGAAACCGCCTTGCAATACGTTACGACACGTCGTAAATCATTGATAACCACTTGGTTAATGGGACTTTTTATATTCATAGATGATTACATGAGTGCTTTGGCGGTGGGCGTGACGATGCGCAAAATTACAGACCGTTATCAAGTTTCCCGCGAATTATTAGCGTATTTGGTCAATGCGACTGCCGCGCCGATTTGCGTTTTAATACCCATGACCACTTGGTCGATTTATTGTGGTAAACTATTGGAAGACAATAAGATAGTTCAAAAAGGCAACGCATTTCAAGGTTTTGTGGATATCATTCCATTTTTATTTTACCCTTGGGTTGCGGTGATTTTAGCTTATTTGGTAGCAATTGGGGTGTTTCCCCTGTTTTCCAAAATGAAAGCGGCGGAAGAAAGAGCAGCAAATGCCGCTATCGAATTGCCCTTGCCCGCTTCCGAAAACAATGCAGGGGCAAAACCTGTCCACTTTTTTTTACCTTTAATTGTTTTAATTGCAGCAACGCTGTACTTGGATAAAGATGCGTTAAAAGGTATTTTGGCAGGTTTGACTTTTACGGTTTTTTATTATGCGGCAACTCGATTGATGACTTTTGAGGCTTTATCAGAAGGCATTTTTGAAGGATTTAAAAGTATGATATATGCACTATCGATTCT
>JBDLWG010000598.1:0-3268 GCA_039804385.1 Bacteroidota bacterium | reverse complement strand
CAATTCCATTCGTATAAATTGAACTTGGCTACTACTCAAATCTAAAATTCTTCACAACTCTCTAATTAAAACTGAGTTATATATTATTTATATATAAAATATTGTTAACAACGATTGCACTGACGCAACCACCCGCAGTCGAGCCTTTGCGTTGGGGTTTGCGGGCGGTTGTCGCGCAGTGCCATTGTTCTCGGTCGTTTTTTTAAATATTATTACCGACCGAATTGCAAGCAGACACTCAACAATTCCACGCTTTTTCGCCCAAACAAACCATCATTCTTAACTTTTAGCAAAGATAATGATTTCTTAATTCCTTGCAAATTTTTTATAGCTTTTATTTTAAATATTCAAACCTATTAAAATCAATTATTTATGTAGGATTCTTTATCATTATTTTTGAGTGCAACTTTGAGAGCGATAAATTTTATTGACATAATTACTTCCAAATTTTTCTTATGCGGCAACTTCATTTGTAGGAACTATATCATTAGGATTTTCACTGATTTGAATTACTTTTAATGTCCTAATTAAGAAAAAAATAGTATTTGAAATAAAGATTATGCTAATGGGGATACTTATTACAAATATAAACTGTGCAACAAAATTACTATCTTTACCAGATATAAAAATGAGTTTCGATGCAAGGAAATAGAGATATAAATTTAAAAAGATAGGCACTCCAATCGTAGCAGCACCAACAAGACCGCCAATATCTTTAATGAAAAAGATCCATTTTTTATTTGTTGTACTTTTTACAGAAAGCATATTTGAAGTTAAAAATGGGGACGTTGGTAAATAAAATTCTGTTAAGAAGCTATTATGAATAGAACTATGCGTTTTTTTGACTAAAAGTTCATGAAGCCCAATTAAGAGCCGACGAGTCACAAAAAGAGAAATCATCTCAAAATAGAAATAGGAAATCAGAATCGGAATAAAACTTATTATCAAGGGAGAATATTTGTTTTCAAATTTTAACCCTAAAAATTCAAACTCTTTTAAAACGCCAGTATTCATCACAATAAAAAGAATAATCGGCACTAAAATTAAGTATCGTGTTTGCTGTAATTTCGTTTGAGCATCAATATAGTTAGAACGTATTGCCGTTAGTAGACTGGTACTTTCGGTAATTCCTTCAGGAGTCTGAATTAATCGTTCAACTCTTTCTTGCAGGGACAATAATTCCATATTGTTATTTTTTATGTATTTCTAATATTGTTATTTTTTATTGATTCTAATTTTTACAACCTTATGGCACTCTAAACCGCTTAATTGTGGAACCTTTGCAGGGCATTTGCCCCATTTTTTTCGACTTTTGAACCTTTGCAGGACATATTTGCCCTTAAGTCCTTTCCCATGAGTGAATTTGGTACCATTCCTGCCCTCAATTCCATTCGTATAAATCCAACTTGCCCACCACTAAAATCCATAATTCAAAACGCAACTCATTGAAAAAGAGCCCGTTGAATATTATATATATACAAAAAATTACCGAGAACGATTGCACTGACGCAACCACCCGCAGTCGAGCCTTTGCGTTGGGGTTTGCGGGCGGTTGTCGCGCAGTGCTCTTGTTCTCGGTAGTTTTTTTAATATTTATTTTTCCTCACAAATGGGAATAACTCTGCCCAGCTACATTGCAGTTGCCAATCGGAGGAATTCCTTGAAAAAAAAGTCATTCCTTTTTCTTGCACAAAACATTGCCCCTGTAATTGAGTTAAAAAATCATTGAGATTAACAGGTAAATCTTGATAATCCATCATCGGAGCTAATTTTGTGAGAATCAATCGTTTAAAATCGTTCACCTTTCCAGTATCAATTCCTAAATAATCGTCTAATTGGATCTGTTTCCAGTCTCCTTGGAGCCGTTGAAACGTAACCGTATAATGCGACCGAAGCGGAATCCCCTCAATAGGATAATAGGTTTGAATTCGAAGGTTTATAAAATCGGCTTCCACAAGGAGCTTTTGCAATTTCAATTGAGTTCGCAAGGATTCCCTTCTTCGAGCCCCTCGAAGGTGCAATGAAATCGGGAATGGCTCCTCTAAGGGCTGGGGCGATAGAAAACTGTAAAAAGCAACCAACGGAATCAACCTTTTTTTTAGAATCCATTGGTTTTCAAGGCTTAACGCTTTCAATGAATCCCGCCAAGAGGCATCTCGCAACGTTTGATCAAACAATTGGTTACTGAACGAATCGTTCAAATGGATTGGATCCATCGAATCCTTTGGCGAAACAATCCATTTGCCTAATTTATTGATGACTGCCAGACCAGAATCGGTTTCAACACACGCTTGATCGCCATAAAACGCCGTCATATTCTTAAAGGTTGGCTCTTGAATCAGTTGACCGTTTTCATCCGCGAAACCAACTAATGTCACTAAACCACAACACACGGTTTTAAAAATATAGAAAACACGATTTTCGGGATCGAACCAAATATTATCGTAAACGGGTGGTAAAATGGACTTTCCAACGTCATTCCAAAGTCCATATTGGGCATCAACCACTTTAATCTGTATAGAGTGTCCCGAATTCTTCCCCAATGAAGATTCCAAAGGCTTTTGAGCAGACCCGCTTAGGCTTAAATAAATCAAGCACTTGATAATTAATGATTTATACATTTTTAAATAACTTTGTTAAAGTGTACGATAATAATGCAGCACCACGTTAGGTGTTTCATCCCTTTTTTTGCAAACATTAATCTGGGTAAGACCTATTTGCCCTCAATTCTGCCCAACTTCTGAACGTAGTGTTCTGACAAATAAGGTTTGTGGATTGTAGAGACGCGATTTATCGCGTCTTGCCCATTTAGAATCCAAAACCGTCTTTCAAATGGGCAAGACGCGATGAATCGCGTCTCTACAACCCCCAAACCTTATTTGTAACAGCAGTAGTACCTATTTACTCCCAATTTCGATTCGCATGAGTGCATTTTGTAATATCTTTGCCCCCAACTCCATTCGTACAAATCCAACCTTTCCACCGCAAAAATCCACAATTCAAAGCGTAACTCTTTGAAAAAGAGCCTGTTGAATATTATGTATCTATAAAAAATTACCGAGAACGATCGCACTGACGCAGCCCCTCGCAGTCGAGCCTTTGCGTGGGGGTTTGCGAGGGGTTGCCGCGCAGTGCTTTGTTTGCAACCGTTTTTTCAAATATTATTCTAAACCCGATTGAAAGCGAAGCGTTCTTCAAACGGGTTCTACCGTTTGAATCTTGCAACCCAAGATTCTCATTTTAACAACGCTCTCAATTGCTCAAAATC
>JBDLWG010000597.1:0-4256 GCA_039804385.1 Bacteroidota bacterium | reverse complement strand
TATTTTTTTTTTTTTTTTTTATTTTTTTTAAAAAAAAACAAAAAAAAAAAACACATCTCTCTCCAAAGGGTCTTTTTGAACCCAACTTTTTAACATGGTTTATTTAGGTTCAATTACTTATCAGCATTTAGTTTTTAGGAACTAAACGTTTTACCTGAATTTTGCGTTTCGCCATCACAAAAGCTATATCTTTTTTATCCATTTTGAGTGCATTCAACGCACTTTCGGCTTCCGTTAACTGATTCTTTTCAATCCAATTATTAATTTGTAAAAGATTTTTTTTCATCTCAGGCATTCGTTCTTGACTGATTTCTTTGGTCGAACGATTGGCATCCGCACCATATAAATTTTCAGGCGACAATCGAATTTGAATTTCGCTGCCCTGTGCATTCGATTCATATTCAAGCTCATACAAAGTGATTTCCTCTGACGGCACACTCGTCAATACAAAAGGCGAATGAGACGTAATAAAAAATTGTACATTCGGAAAAGCATCTACCAAACCTTTTAAAACCGAATATTGCCAATCGGGATGCAAATAAGTATCAATCTCATCAATCAAACAAACCGCAGGCATGTTTTCAAAAGGAATCGCTTCGCCGTCAATCATCGGCAGGGTTTGTCTATATTCCCACAAGCGTTTCATAAAAACGCCGACCCAAGTTAAAATATTTTGATAGCCTTGACTCAATAAAGGAGCAGGAACACCATTCGGCGAACTTTTTGTTTTAATAAAAACATCAATATCGCTTGTCAATTGAATTTCATCGCCCGTAATCTGTTGAATCACCGTAAAGATACTCCGAATTAACGCCCGATTCGATTGCCTCTCCATTTGAGTATCCGCGTTTAATAAAAGTTGGATCCAATGTAAAAATTCATCAAAACGATTTTCGGATTGATTTAAAATCAAAGGTCTCACATCTTTTAAATTCGGACTATATTCTCGACTCCAATCCTGTTTCTCTCTATTCGTTTGTTGTGCAAAACCAACCACTAACGCTTCTAAAAAGTTATCTTCTTTGAGAATCCCATGCCCCCCATTGATTTTAAAATCGCGCCCATTGTCAAGTTGCGCAAAATGCACTTCGTTGCTTTTTTCTTGCCCGTCAATCGAATATAAAACCGTAATAGTGCCTTTTTGGGCATAAATCGGTTTGTTTTTCGCTTCTTTTATCGCCAATAACTCAATCGCTTCTTTTTTAAAAGCCGAAGCTCCTACTAATCCCAATGCAATCGCTCTAAGAATCGTTGTTTTTCCCGTTCCGTTGCCGCCGACAAAACAAGTGACTTGTTTATTAAACGGAATATTAAGGGATTTGAAAACATTGATATTGGTTAGTTGCAGTCCGTGAATGTGTAATTTCTTTTGAAGAAATTCTTGAAACAGGGCTTCTTTGGTACCCTTTCTAATATTTTCAATCTTCTTAAGGTTGCTTAAAAACGTGCTTTCCGCCCAAGCAGGATATTCGTTTTGAATGCCTCTTAAATTGAAAAAAGACTGAATAAAGGGGCGTTCTATGGAACTAAAAACGTCTAAATGTTTCTTAAAGTCATTGCCTAAATAAATTTTTTCCCAATGTTGCCCGCTTTCTTTGGGTTCTAAATCTAAGGAACGAGCCAGATGATTCCACAAACCTTGAAGCAACGGATTCGTTTCTCGAATGTACAAACCACATTGACCTGTTGTATTGATTTCAAATCGAATCGTTGGAACCGTTAATTCCTTCCCCGCAACTTTGGGATAGGCTTGCCAAAAAGAGATATATAAAGAATCCGTCGTTTCAGAACTCAGAAACCAATAACCATTCGAGAACCGTTCTTCTTTGTTGACGGTTCTTAATGAGTATCGTAACGTGGAATCCGTTTTTCGTTTTTCTAACAAAAATTGGAAAACCACTTCATGGAGTTCTTTTAATTCCATTTTTTTTTGATGCAATGCGTTGTTGCGCGACTTTTTGTGGAACGCGTTGTTTATTTTTTGAAATCCTTATTCGTTCACCGTTTTGAAAATCAACCGCACTTTACTTTGATACGGTTCATCTAATTTTGCAATGAAAAAACGATCAAAATTATCAAAACAAGCTCTATAAACCGCCGAAAAAGGGCGCGTTTCAATACCATCTATCATTTCATAAATTAAATAGGATCATGCCTTAATTCGATGTTACAAATTGTTGACGGCAATCCTCTAACATCGTATATAAGCCCGAATAGATTCGGCTCAAATCCAAAATATCAATATGGGATGTATGCTTCGTAAAAATATTGGCTTTCAATTGCGCAAATTCCCATAATTTGCCATTACTAACGATACCATAAATCGCCCAATCGGGTTGTTCATTGACTTGTTGAGCCGCAATCATTTCCGCTAAACATTGTCCCCAACCTTCTTCAAAATTATCTTTTTTGGCTTCCACCGCCAGCAGAATCGGTGCCGTTAAAACTTCTGAATCATAATCGGTTCTTTTGGAAAAAAGAAAATCTGGAATACCCGATAACGTATCATCTACCACAAATTGAGTATGACTCCAAAGGAGCATTCCTTCTAAAAAACATTCTTTCCAAACCGCTCTTAAAACAGGATAAATGATTTGTTCACAAATTGCCGCCTCTGAATGTCGAAATAAAGCCTGTTGCAAGGCAAAATTAATATCTGCTTGTAACCATTCAGGTGCCATTTTTACAATCTCTTTAGGTATAAGCGCAGCCCTTTTTACTTTTAATGGGTATTTTTTAAAAACTTCTCCGACATTTTTAAATTGTGTAAAAGCCATAATAAAATTGATTTTAAGCGAAGTTATCTTATGCTTAAAAAAGGATTCGATGTTAAAGTATCCGATCAAACAAGGTTCGGATGCCGATTTTATAACTCACTAAAACAACCACCAAAAAAGATTAAGCGATTTCGGATTGTGGAATGAACTCGTTTTGTTATGAATGCGAAATTCGGAATTGAACGAGTTTACTTTTGCCCCGAATTACACGAATTTGCACGAATTGTTTTAATTCTTTTAATTGCAAGTTTTGAATACCTGTAACGCAGTTACGAAAAATAGATTAATTCACCGAAATAAACTGACTTTTACAATCTTCTAAAATAGAAAGCAGTGCTGAATACAATTTATCTAAATCATTCACATCTATATAATCTATATTTTTGGTAAAAATGTTATTTTGAAGCATCGCAAATTCCCATATTTTTCCATTCGTTACGACTCCATAAACACTCCATTCTTTATTAGAATTGACTAATTGCGCTGCAACCATCTCCGCCGAACATTGTCCCCATGCTTCGTCAAAATTATCTTTTTTCGCTTCGACCATTAAAAAAACAGGTGCTTCTAACACTTCATTTTCATAATCCGTGCGTTGCGCAAAAACATAATCGGGAATTCCTGTAAGCGTTTCATTCACTGCAAATTGTGTATGACTCCAAAGTAGCATTTCTCTTAGAAAATGCGACCTCCACAAATCTCTTAAAATAGGATGTATCAACTGCTCACAAATAGCCGCCTCTGAATGTTTATATTGCCCCTCTTCTAATGAAAAAAGAATTTCTGATTTTAAAATATCAGGTGCCGTTTGCAACGGAGAAAAACGAACAAAATTAGTTCGTTTCACTTTTAATTGATATTTTTTTAGAACGTCTCCTATATTTTTAAAACTGGTAAAAGCCATGATAAAAATGATTTTAAGTTAAATTATGAAAAAATAAATTAAAATGACAATATTAACACAAACTCCTCTCCTATTTCCTCTAAAATCAATTGTTTATTATTTTGCTGTGCGATTCGATTCACCATTGGAATCCCTCTCCCTAATTTATCAATATAACGCAAATTTTGCATAAATTTCAATAAAACAGGGTTTAAAGCAAACGAAACACCCGCTTTCATCTTTTCAATCGTCACCGAATTCGGTAATCTTCCAGGACTTCTCACTTCTAATCTATTTTCAAACAAAAACACTCGAATACTGCTCCCTGTAATCGCGTAATTGCGATGCAAACATGCATTCACAATAATTTCTCGAAAAACTCTGTCAGGATATAGAAATACCGTATCTACCGTTTTTGCGCCTTCAATAATCGAAGGATGTTTAATATTGTTTTTGATAACGGCAAGACACGTATCAATTTGATAATCCAACGTACCTTCAATCACTTGTTTGTCAATTAATTCGTCCGATAAATCATTTCCTGCGAAATGTGCAAACGAAATAGACGCGTTATAAAGGTATTTTTGAGGATTAAT
>JBDLWG010000596.1:0-4317 GCA_039804385.1 Bacteroidota bacterium | reverse complement strand
GCATCCCATTCAAAATAATTTTCATTTTTCAATAAAAATAAACCTTGATTTTCCAACCATCGCTTAAACTTGAAGGCTCCTGTACCAACAGGATTTTTACGAAAATCTTTTTTATAATATGTAATCGCTTCCTTTGGAACGATTGAGCAATATTGCATAGTCAAAATGCCCATCATTGGACGAAACGGTTTGGACAAATGAAGTACAAAAGTCGTATCATTTTTAGCTTCAAAAGGTTGATTGAGCGCAACCCGCCCCTTGAAAATCCATGAACCAGACGAATTGACCGTCGTATCCAACAGTCGCCCCAAACTGTATGCAACATCATAAGCGGTCACAACCCGCCCTTTTCCATCAGGAAAACAAGGATTATGGTGAAAATAAACATTTGGTTTTAAAAAAAACGTATAGTGCAAACCATCAGGTGACACCTGCCAACGATTCGCCAAATCAGGACGCACATTCAAACTATCGTCTAACGTAATTAACGTGTTATACAAATGTTGAATCGCCCAAATATTTGCTTGTGACCGCGCAAAAGCAGGGTCTAAGGAACTAATTGGATTTTGTTGATTGTATCGAAAAACTTTTTTAGCCTGTTTTTCCGAATCCGAATGACCACAATGAATTGATAATGTGGCAACTACGTTTAATAGTAAAAATTTATAGAATTGCATAGATACAAGAATTGCGTCAATTTCAAAAAAAATTGACGCAATTTACAATTAAGTCGTTAATATCCTAAAACAATATTTAATTTTGCTAAAATGCTGTCAATTGGATAATCGCCCGCCGATAAAATATGCGTTTTGCCTGTTTTTTCAATCAAATGCAAAAATTTTGTACTGTCAATCGGTACATCAGGCTGCATCGGACGCGTTCGCATTTCCAATTTGATGTAAAAATCGGCTAAATCTTTGTGCGCGACTTTGCCATAGGGCGTTTCAGTCGCATCCGCGTAAATGCACACGGGAGTCAATCGCAACAGCGAAACGCCTCTAAATATTGCCGAAAAGGAAGCTGTTGCTCCCGCAAAAAGCAATAAAAGGCGCACCACTTGGCGGCGATTGTAATCTAAATTCAATTTTTGGACATAAAAACGCGCCAAGCCAAAACTCAAAAGTGCCAGTACAACAGACACAATCAATCCCCAAGGCATTAAAATATCCAATCTTTCAAATATATGTAAAGGCTTGTTCATCCGTTTATTCTTTCAAAATGAGTCTTGAAATTACCAATTTTTGAATTTCGGAAGTTCCCTCTCCGATAGTACATAATTTGGAATCGCGGTAAAACTTTTCCACTGGAAAATCTTTCGTATAACCATAACCGCCATGAATTTGAACCCCTTCATTGCTCGCCCAAACTGCCACTTCCGATGCATAATATTTTGCCATAGCAGCTTCTTTGGTCATCGGTTTGTGGTTCATTTTGAGTTCCGCCGCTTGGCGCGTCAACAATTCTGCGGCTTCAATCCGAGTTGCCATATCCGCCAATTTGAAACTAATCGCTTGAAAATGAGCAATCGGTTGTCCAAACTGTTGTCGTTCTTTGGCATATTTCAAAGAAGCCAAATACGTACCTTTCGCAATACCAAGCGATAACGCGGCAATTGAAATCCGCCCGCCGTCTAAAATCTTCATGGCTTGTTGAAAACCTTCCCCTATTTTGCCCAAAATCTGGCTTTGATGTACGCGGCAATTATCAAAAACCATTTCGGCGGTTTCGCTTGCCCGCATCCCCAATTTATTTTCCTTTTTGCCTGCTGCAAAACCTGCCGCGCCGCGTTCTACCACAAACGCCGTAATCCCCCGACTGTCCAACAAATCGCCTGTTCGCGCCAAAACCACTGCAATATGCCCTGATTGACCATGTGTAATCCACGATTTGGTACCATTCAACACCCAATATTCGCCGTCTTGATGCGCCACACATTGCATTCGCATCGCATCACTGCCTGTATTCGGTTCGGTCAAACCCCATGCCCCGATATGTTCACCATTTGCCAATGCAGGTAAGTATTTTAACTTCTGCGTTTCATTTCCAAATGTAAGTATATGATTGACACACAATGAATTATGCGCCGCAACAGACAATCCTATCGAACCACAGACTTTGGATATTTCCTCAATGACCGTAATATATTCTTGATAACCGAGCCCCGCACCACCATATTCTTGCGGCACTAATACGCCCAGAAACCCATGCGCACCGAGATTGCGCATCAAATCCATTGGAAAATGTTGGCTTTCATCCCAATCCATTACATTGGGTAAAATGTACGTTTTTGCAAAATCGGCAACACTTTCGCGGATGATTTGCATCGTATCAATTGTAGGTGTGGTCACACTCATTTTTTTGTTCGTGATTAAAATTGAACTTTCACAATTATCTGAAAAATAAAAAACAAGAATCTTAGCTAATTGTTGAGCCAATTGTTTAAATAATCAATTATTAAAAAATAATAATTATTTAAATGATTGATTATTAATGAATTATTTAAACGCAAACTTAGATTATTTAAACGTGGATTTTTTGGATGAAGTGGATAAGATGGATTCTTTTTATCAAAGAATCCATCTTATCCACTTCATCCAAAAAATCCACGTTTAAAAATTCATTTTAAAATATACTTCAAAAAAGTTATTTTTAGGATATTAAATTATTTTAATTGAAATCATTCGTTTTATCAACCATTTAAACATTAAAAATAAAAAAATAAAATCGAGAAAGGCATTCCTTTTTGTAAAATTACATATTTGGCGTTGGTTTTGCACAAAAACATTACAGCCCAAAAGAATATGTTTCACCAATCATTTCTAATGAAGTCTTTTTTAAACAAACCAAATTACTTATTAAATAATTTTACAATTCAGTAGCATAACATGACCCGATTAAATCATATACATACAACCGAATGGCTCGCTGCCCGTTTCTATCACGCTGCCCCTTGGGATACTTTTTTAAGCAAATCGCTTAAACCTTTTGTAGCATCTGCGATTGGTTCTGGCGTGGCAGAAAAATACTGGTTCGAGCGTTGTATGGATGGTATGCCCCATATTTGCCTTTATTTTCGCGGAAAAAGTGGTTGGATTGATAGTATTTTGCGTCCAAACCTGCAAATTCATTTCAATGGCTACTTTGAAACCAAACCCACTTATGATTTTTCGACGGCTTATAATGCCCCAAAAGGAATTTCGGAACATATCCAAGTCAGTACTTTTATGCCCGATATATCCATTTATGGTGGAACAGTCGGTTTTTCAATCGCGCTTCGACATTTAGAAAATTCTGGAAATGAGGTTTTGCGGCGGATTGCAGCCCCAAATACTTGGTCTTTGGAAGACGCTTGGCAAAATGGATTGCGGATGCACCTTGATTTCGCACAAATGGCGGGACTGAATGCCCGCGAAACCAGTCAATTATTCAAACTTTTAATTTTAAAATATTTTCCTGAACATAAAAAACAACGATATGAATCAACATTTTTAGGTAAAGTGCTTCTTTCCCAACAAATAAATCAATTTGTTTTAAATATTTGGCAAGATGCAGTGCCAACTCAAGAAATTACGCCTGCGTATCAAGATTGGTTGCAATCTTGCGCCCAAACGGCTACGGATTTTCAAGAATTAGTATGTCTGCAAAATGAACCTTTTTTGTTGGAAATATTTGGTCAATTGATTCGCAAAACGAATAGTCAATTGGGGATTACAGGAGCGCATGAAGCAGCCCTTTTCAATGCGATTGCAGAAGGATTAAGTGATTAAAAATGGAGGTAAATTGGAACGCGTCATCCGCGTTCCAATTTACCTCCATTTTTACTTTTCCAAATATTGAATTAGATTTTTGAAGGTATCTACAACGTAAAACGCTACATTTCCGATGATTTCTTTTCCGAAAAGGGTATTAATCTCAGGTCTGCTTGCTTGATTATAACCGAATGCAATGACACAAACATCCTTTTCGTTATATTCTTTTAATTCCTGTTCCGAATATTTTCGGAGTATATCCAATTTTTTTAGAGGTATTTGGGGACTATCACCCCCATTTTGATAATAAAATCTAAAATTTTGTCTTGCATCATTTTGGATATCTTCTTGACTTTCTATTTCCAACAATCCCGAATTGGGTATCTTAATTATGGTCTCTTGAGCCCCTTTTTTCTTCCTTCCTCCATTGTAAGCAATCCTAATTGCTCCAATAAAATGGGGCGGTAAAAGATAATCAACGATTTCCGTTTGGTTTGTATCTCGTTGGATAGGGTTCGTACCTTGCTTATAGAAAAACCCAAATTCGTCAATGTGTTCATTGATACCC
>JBDLWG010000595.1:0-3574 GCA_039804385.1 Bacteroidota bacterium | reverse complement strand
GTTTGCTTTATTAGACATTATTTTGATACTTTATGACGGGGCAAATCTAAGCGGATTATTTAGATTTGCAATCAAAAAGTATTTTTTTGACATAATTTTGACAAAACTGTTTATTTTAAACTCAAAGAAGGCATAATGTATCTTGACTTTGTTAAGTTCGAAATCGTTTTAATATAAAAAAAACAAAACACATCGCTCTCCGCCTCTCCCTTTTCATATAATTTTTATTTCTAACTTAACAAAGTTAACGTATTTATATTTTGCATCAGGAAATTTATTTCCTAAATTCCTGTATGGACAATACACAACTTCATTTATCTTTGCACTGGAATTTAATTTAAATTTAAAAGCCTAATACCCAACAAAAAATGTTTTCCCTAATTATTGTTTCAACAATTTTAGTAGCCTTTGGCGTGCAAAAAATGTGGTTTATGCCCATGCCCAAAGGGATTCGTGTGTTGATGTATCATAAAATTTCAAAAAATGAAATGAATGCTTTAACCGTTACTTGTGAACAATTAGATAATCATTTAAACTATTTACAAAAAAATGATTATCAATTTATTACAACGAAGTAAGTCCTTGATTTTTATTTACATCAAAAACCATTACCACCCAATCCTATCTTATTGACTTTTGATGATGGGTATGAAAATGTGCTTAATGATGCTTATCCTATTTTGAAAAAATATGATGCGAAAGCAACCCTTTTTATAGCGACTGCTTTTGTCGGTGGCATTAATGAATGGGATAAGGGGCATGATAAAATTATGGCTCTTGAACAATTAAAAAAATTATGCCCTACTACTTTTGAATTGGGTTTGCATTCCCATCAGCATCAAAATTACAAGCAATTATCCTTACAACAAATTGAAAATGACTTAGAAACAAATATTGGTTTTTTTAAAAGTAATAATTTAAATTATACGCCTGCCTTTGCCTATCCGTATGGCGGCTGTCCCCAAAATGCACAACCTGCTTTTAAAGAATGGGGCGTTCAAATTGCATTTTGGATTGGCAATAAAGTTAATAGTTTTAAAAACAATGATTTATATGCTTTAAAAAGAATTGATGTGAAAGGCACGGATGATTTTGACACTTTTAAACGCAAAGTAAAAAAAGGGCGCACAAAGTTGATTTTGTAAAATTAGAAAAGAGAATTTGCGTTTATACGCTGGATTCCATTTAAAAAAAAGTTCTATCATTATCTTAAAACTAAGCCAGACATGAGATTTTTAATAATTTTGGCGATTCCTGTATCGCTTTTGGTAAGTTGCACCGAAAAACCTACTAAAAAAGCGGAAGGCGCAACATCAACAACTTCTGCTACTGCGACAACTGCACCTGCGACAAAAACGCCTCCACCTGCGGCGGCAACACCGATTGCTGAATCGCCCGCAATTCACACGCCTGCTAAAGGAACGGCGGTGAATCCTGCAACGTTAAACTTGACAGGTAAGTGGTCTGTGGTGCAAGCCTATACCGAAAAGGATAAAGGATTGGTTGGAAAATCCGTATTGAATATTTCGACCGATAAAATTATTCGCCAATTTGGAGCAAAAGCAGATACGTGTACCTACACCGGTGCGGAAAAAGTGGAAGAAACTTTTGATGCGTTTTTGGAAGGATCTAACATTAAAGTTGCGAATGCAACCCCTAAAATTACGGCGGTTCGATTGATGAGCGCGAGTGGTGAATGTTTATGGTTTGGTTTGGGCAATAAAAGCATTTTAGTTTGGGAAGATGGCGGTTTATTTGAATTGCAAAAAAAATAGTGGATTTTTAGAGTGCAAATGGATGTACGGATTCAACGGATTTCATTGATTGGTACGGATTTTTTTATTTTAACTGCTATTTTGAGCATGATTTCAAAAAAAATCCGTACCAATCGGTGAAATCCGTTGTGAAAAAAAATTTTTAAAAATTAATTTCTAATCATATATTTTTAAAAAAAACTTATAACCAAATTTTGTTTTGTTAGCAATAAGTTTTATGGAAAAACGTTTTCAAGTCATTTTTCGGCTTGCGGTTTTTTTAAATAACAAAAAAAAGAATGTCGAAAAAAAAGACACAATTCAGATAAGAAGTTCCGAAAATTAATATCTTTGCCCCGTCAGTGGTGAACGAACCTTTTTGTATTATCATGAACTTATATAAATTGAAATTCAATCAATTATAGTTCAACAAATATTAACAATTAATTTATCAAACATAATTTGGTTTTCAAACAATGAGAGTAGCTGTGGTTGGTGCGACTGGTTTAGTCGGCACGACAATGATGAAAATTTTAGAAGAACGTAATTTTCCGATAACCGAATTTTTAGCCGTCGCTTCTGAAAAAAGTGTTGGTAAAGAAGTCGTGTTTCGGGGGCAAAAACATGCGATTGTCGGCATGCAAACGGCTGTGAATGCCCGCCCAGATATTGCGTTATTTTCGGCAGGCGGTAGCGTTTCTTTGGAATGGGCTCCCAAATTCGCTGAAGTTGGCACGACCGTGATTGACAATTCATCGGCTTGGCGTTCGGATCCGACTAAAAAATTGGTCGTTCCCGAAGTCAATGCTCATGTTTTAAACAAAACGGATAAAATTATTGCCAATCCGAATTGTTCTACCATTCAAATGGTGGTTGCTTTGAATCCCTTGCATCAAAAATATCGTATTAAACGATTAGTTATATCAACGTATCAATCGGTGACGGGTACAGGCGTGAAAGCGGTGACTCAGATGATGAATGAACGCAATGGTGTGGCGGGCGAAATGGCGTATAAGTATTCAATTGATATGAATCTTATTCCACATATCGACTCGTTTTTAGACAACGGTTACACCAAAGAGGAGATGAAAATGGTCAATGAGACCCGCAAAATCATTGGCGATAAGACGATAAAAATTACGGCAACAACGGTTCGCGTTCCTGTGATGGGTGGTCACTCAGAATCGGTGAATGTGGAATTTTTGAGTGAGTTTGAATTGCAAGAAGTGCGTCGTATTTTACAAAATACGCCAGGCGTTATTGTGGTAGATGATGTCAATAATTTCAAATATCCAATGCCAAAAGATGCAGAAGGACGTGATGAAGTGTTTGTAGGTCGTTTGCGCCGGGATGAAAGTCGCCGTCGTTGCCTCAATATGTGGATTGTTGCGGATAATTTGCGTAAAGGCGCAGCAACAAATGCGATTCAAATTGCAGAATATTTGATAAAGGAGAAAATTGTGCAGCCTCTTGAAGTTTCGGCAGAAGAATTAGTTGCATAATTTAGGGTTGAATTAGACCCTATTAAAAAAGAGCAATCGAAAGAAATGAGTTTAATTACTCAATTATTAGGGCAGCGTCCGTTAGACCGTACAATGCCTTAATAAAAAGATTTATTTAAAAAAAATCTTTTACATCACTTACGATTTTGAATCGTTCAATAATTTATAAATTGTTGAAAATCAAAATCATACGAATATGTTTTACCGTTTATCAGTTGAACTTAAATCACATCAGGAATGAAGACTAAATTAGTACTTTGGGGTACCAACGGACAAGAACAACGTGTATTAATCGCTATGCAGCTTCGCGCTGCTGAC
>JBDLWG010000594.1:0-2960 GCA_039804385.1 Bacteroidota bacterium | reverse complement strand
CTTGGTTATCCTTTCAAAAATCCATATTCATACACTTTCGGTTGCAATTTCGTTTCTAAAACGTGCAATTGTTCGCGCAAATATTTGATGTATTTCATATAGGTTTCATCTTCACTTTTGACCTTCATTTTACCTACATCATTTCTGCCTTGAAAATACTCGCGGATATCGTATAAGGACGCATTTGCATTTGTATTCGGTTGTTGATGATAGTATTGCCATAAATGTTTACCTGCGGCAAACACGACTTGCGCTTCCTCCGAAAACATCAAGGGCTCTTTTTTCGTTGCTGGCGACGCATCAAAGATGTCTCGCGGAGCTTCTTTTTTGATTTTCCCTTTGATAAAATCGGTCATAAAGTGGCTTTCAAACGCTTCTCGCGGATGCACTTCCATTTCGGTAAACGGAATCCAATGATTCGTGCCATCATTAGCCGTCACTCTATTTTGCCCGTGAAATAAAGTCAATGCGAGACAATCATTTTGAAATTCAATATCGGTTTTCCAACCGTCATTTGGATGCAAAAATTGGTCACGGTCATTCAGCCATGTTGGTTTAAAAACTTGTCGAATAGCCAGATAAATCGCGCCTTCAATGACATTATTTTTATTAAAAGACCAAAAATTAAAATGTTCTATTCCTTTTTTTAAAGATATGTATAATTGACTGTTATGTTGAAAATCGGGCGCGGGATTTCCCATATAACCCATACTTTCAATGGTTTTATTATCAAAAAGCTTTATCCATTTGTTGATACTTTCGGGTAAATTCCCAAAAAAACTTTTTTTAGTGGTTTGATTTTCATTGTTTTCGATAACATCACATTCTATTTTTTCAATTTTTTCCTTAACACTCAAATCCCACATCGTAAATCCAATTGGAAAATTACCTTTCACATTATCAAAACTATCAGCGCGAACCACAAAACCGCCTAAAAATTTAGCAAGAAAAAATTGACGGAATTTCAAAAAATTGGAAGCCTGTACCATTTTTAATTTTGAGAATTGTGCAAGTTTCGCTTCAGGAAAATAGGTATAAATTCTTGCCATGAATAGGGCAAAAATTTCATTCGATGCATTGCCTATTTTTGATTTATAGGCTTCATCCAACTTATTACTTTTTGCAGCAACACCTGCTTTATTTTTTCCTGTTCCTGTAACAGTTGTTGCTGTTGTTGCTTCCGCATACGGCGGATTGATGTAAATCACTAATTTTTTCCGTTTTTCGGGGTCATTAATGATATTTTGCAACGATTTCGGCAATTTATCAAAGTCATCATTCAAAAAATCGAATTGAAAAACATGGTTTTCGACCAAATTCGCGCCATTTTTGATGCGGTCTTTAATCACATCGACATCTTGACGGTCAAGCGTCGAAGCATAAATGCGATATTTATTGACCAAACCCGCCAATAAATTGCCCGTCCCTGCGGCGCAATCCCAAATATAATACTCATCTTGCCAATCTTCACCAAGCACGTCGGTCAAATATCGCTGCGACCGTTCGACCCAAATTTGCGGCGTGAAAAAACTGCCTTTTCGTTCGCGCACGTCTTGCGGCACGAGCAAATCACGGCGTTGCACCATGTAATCCCAATATTCTTGTTTGGGCGGACGGTCATATTTGTTCCAAAACTGAATATGCGCTTTTTGTTTATCGTTAAAGGAAGCGGTTTTCTGCGTGAAAAAGCCCGTTTCATCCAAATTACGGTCTAATTCGTATTTCGACTTTTGGAGCAACACAAAAAGTTTTTCTTTCAAGGTCTGATTTTCTTGGGAAAGCAAATCCGCGAGATAAAAATCGCCATCAATAATGCCTTTTTTCTGCGCCAACTCCCAATTTAACGCAATCGAAGGTTTGACCGTCGAGAGCCATTTACTGTAAATGACCATGAAATTATTTTTGTCAATATTAATTTTGGAAGTAGCCGACTTTCCCGCAATAAAATTGGTTTTGATAAACTGTTTTAAATCAAGTGCGTCGCGGTCGAAAAAGAAAACAAAAGCATTATTTTCAATATTTTCGACGACGGTATGATAAATTTGTTTAAATTCTTTGGTTTCGTGGTTTGACGGCGTGACATTCCAATTAAAATCGTTTTTGTAAAAAATCTCGTGCATGTCATTATACGGCATGAACGCTATTTTTTCGGCATCGAACGCGCCGAGAAACGCAGGCGGTAAAAATTTATCGAAAGTACGGGCTTTTCCGACGGTTAGAATCAGTTGCACGATGGATTTGGCAATTTCGGCTTTGCCTTTTTCGCCTCCGCCCAAAAGAGCGATTCGATTTCAAAAAGCGGATTGGATGATTTTGCCGCAAAAGTGACGCAAAAATCAAGATTACCCACGATTTTGGTGCAATCAAACCCGTTGAAAAAGTCTTGAGCGACTTTATTTTTTAATTCTTCCTCTCGGATATTGTTATAAGCCATTATGAATTGAGCAAGAGTCTTTCTGAATGATTAAAGTTGGCAAAGTTAAAAATGATTTTCCAAATGAACGGACTTTTCTGAAATAAGTCGAATTGTGTATTTGGGTTCATTAATGATGTATTTTGGTTCATTAATGATGTGTTTTGGTTCATTAATGATGTGTTTTGGTTCATTAATGATGTGTTTTGGTTCATTAATGATATATTTTGGTTCATTAATGATATATTTTGGTTCATTAATGATATATTTTGGCTCATTAATGAACCAAAATACATCATTAACCATTCATCATTCATCATTCATCATTCATCATTCCTAAAAAAATGGATCCTTTTTTCGATAAAATGCTCGAAGTGGCACAATTAACAAGTCAATTGCCGATTGTAGAGCAAGTTCAAACCTTATTTAAACAAATGGAGTCCCTTAGACCCATTTCGGAAGATGCTGAAAAACGCATTATGCAAAAATTCAGATTGGATTGGAATTATCATTCCAACGCGATTGAAGGCAATCAATTGACGTATGG
>JBDLWG010000593.1:0-3303 GCA_039804385.1 Bacteroidota bacterium | reverse complement strand
TGTTAAAATTAATGGTTTTCGGATTCATTCCGTTTGCTTGTATGCAAAAAAATGTTTCTGCGGATAAAACTGCCGCTATCAGTTCCACTAAAAATGGGACTGCTGTGCCTGCGGAAGATTTAGACGTTAAAAATCTGGAAACAGCTACTTTAGCTGGTGGCTGTTTTTGGAAAATGGATGCTTGTTATCAAGAATTGAGTGGGGTTGCGAAAGTGGCTGTGGGTTATGCGGGCGGCAATTTGGCAAATCCGACGTATAAACAAGTTTGCACGCGCACCACAGGGCATGCGGAAACGATTGAAGTGCAATTTGACCCGAAAGTGGTCTCTTACAAGACGATTTTAGAGGTTTTTTGGCAAATTCATGATGCAACGATTCTAAATCAGGAAGGCAATGATAGGGGAGACGATTATCGTTCGGTCGTTTATTATCATTCAGATGCGCAGCGTGCCACTGCTGAAGCCGTGAAAGCGCAAGTTAATTCGAGTAATTTGCAAGGTGCGCCTGTCGTAACGACGGTTGAAGCGTTCAAAAATTTCTATCGGGCAGAAGATTATCATCAAAATTATTACAATTTGCATCAAGACGAGCCGTATTGTGCAACGATTGTAGCTGCAAAAGTCAATAAATTTATGAAATTGTATCATGATTCGTTGAAACGCAATAAAGTGGCTAAAAATTCCAGTACCTCTAACGTCTTTCCCGATAAAATCGAAAAAGTGGTCAAAACGCCTGATGCATGGAAAAAATCGTTGACCAAACAACAATATTACGTGTTGCGCGAGAAAGGAACGGAATCGCCTTTTAAAAATGCGTTTTGGGACAACCATGAAAAAGGGGTTTATGCGTGTGCTGCGTGTCAATTGCCTTTGTTTGATGCCGATGCTAAATTTGAATCTGGAACGGGTTGGCCCAGTTTTTATCAAGCGATTCGGAAAAATTATGTTACCGAAATTTCGGATAAATCGCATGGGATGACGCGAGTAGAAGTCAATTGCGCTCGTTGTGATGGACATCTTGGACATATTTTTGATGATGGTCCAAAACCCACAGGCTTGCGCTATTGCATTAATTCAGAATCACTTACATTTGAAAAAAAATAAGATATATTTAGAATTAGGAATGAAAGACGCATTTGGGTGATTTTTAAAACACATAGGTTACATAAGACACATAGGTTATACATAGGTTACATAGGACACATAGGTTATATAGGTTACATAGAACATATAGGGACAAATCGGTTGCCCATTTCAATTCAAGTTCTTTTTTACCTAAAATGGAAACGAAAAGTAGAAACGATTACGCCTATGTGTTCTATGTAACCTATGTGTTCTATGTGTTTTAAGAATACCCCAAAAAAAGATTTGGCAATCCAAAAAGATTGTGTAAATTGCCCCCGATTTCTAAAAAATGACCTACAAATGATTAAAAATCAACTCATTATCATTAAAATCGGTGGTAACGTAACAGACAACGAGGAAACCTTAAGCTCCGTTTTAAACGATTTTTCAAAAATCCCATATCCAAAAATTTTAGTGCATGGGGGCGGCAATCGTGCCGACAGCATGTGTAAAGCATTGAATATTGTTCCTAAAAAAATCGAAGGGCGGCGCATTACGGATGCGGCAACCTTAGATGTAGTAACAATGGTATATGCGGGGTTGATTAACAAGACACTTACAGCTCAATTACAAGCGTTGAATTGTAATGCGATTGGTCTGACAGGGGCGGATTTGAACCTTATTCAAGCGCATAAGCGGGTGAAAGGTAGTATTGATTATGGTTTTGTAGGCGATATTGACACGATTGGTGTCCAAAATATAGATAATTTGTTGAAAGTAGGGTTTGTACCTGTTTTCGCTCCCATAACACATGATAAAAAAGGGCAATTGTTGAATACTAATGCAGATACGATTGCGTCCGAACTTGCGGTGTATTTGAGCCAATTATATCAAATAACGTTGATATATTGCTTTGATAAACCGGGCGTATTGCTCAACCCAAGTGATGAAAATTCTGTGATACCAAAAATGAATTATCAAGATTATCAATATCATAAAACCAATGGTTCTATTGCGGGCGGGATGATACCCAAGTTGGATAACGCATTTAAGGCGTTGACGGCGGGTGTTGAACGCATTGTGATTTGCGGTACGAAAGGCATTGCACTCCGAAACGATGCTTTGAATACGCCACAGCAAGGAACGATTCTTACAATCCATACTATCGAACAACATGCTGTTTGAAAAAACACAATTTTGTACCAATGACCGATTTTAAAGACAGTGTTTTTTTATTAAAACAATTGATTGCTGCGCCCTCTTTTTCCAAAACGGAAAATGTTACAGCAGATATTATTCAACATTTTTTGAATTCAAAAGGAGTTCAAAATCAACGAGATGGGAATAATGTTTGGGCAAAAAATAAATTTTTTAAACCTGAATTGCCCACTATTTTGCTTAATTCGCACCATGATACGGTGCGCCCTGTGGCGGGCTGGCAGCGCAATCCGTTTGAGCCTCTTCTTGAAAAAGAGCGATTATATGGCTTGGGGAGTAATGATGCAGGTGCCTCTTTATGTGCGTTGGCGGTGACTTTTTGCCATTTTTATGAACGCCGTGATTTAGGTTATAACCTTATTTTTGCTGCGAGTGCGGAAGAAGAAATTTCAGGTTCTGGTGGAATTGCTTCGATTTTGCCCAAAATTGGGACTTGTACGCTCGGAATTGTGGGTGAACCGACCCAAATGCAGCCTGCAATCGCTGAAAAAGGTTTAATGGTCATTGACGCAGTGGCTATTGGCAAAGCGGGACATGCCGCCCGCAATGAAGGCATCAATGCGATTTATATTGCGATGCAGGATATTGAAAAAATTCGGCGCATGCACGAACAACGGGCTGTATTGCGCACATCGCCGTTATTGGGCGATGTCAAAATTAATGTCACCCAAATCCAATCGGGGACGCAACATAATGTTGTGCCAGACCGATGTTCGTTTGTGATAGATGTGCGCACGAATGAGTTTTATTCCAATGAAGATATGTACCATTTTTTGGTGACAAAATTGGCTTCGACGCTCACACCGCGTTCTACACGCCTTAATTCTTCCAAAATAGAGTTGACTCATCCATTAGTGCAACGGTGCATTGCTTTGGGTTTGACTCCATATGGTTCGCCAACCTTGTCCGACCAAGCTTTAATGCCTTTTGAAACCGTGAAAATTGGTTGTGGGGATTCGGCACGCTCGCACACGGCGGATGAATATATTGAATTGCCCGAAATCGAAAAAGGGATTCAAAT
>JBDLWG010000592.1:0-6104 GCA_039804385.1 Bacteroidota bacterium | reverse complement strand
CCTATCGTGCTATGATTTAATTAAACAATTGCCCGAACTGAAAAAAGAATATGATTGGCTGAAAGAAATCAACAGTCAATCGCTTCAACAAGCGATTTGCCATTTAGATGTTGCCTTCACGCCTTTTTTTAAAGGAAACACCGCATTTCCCCAATTTAAATCGAAACGAAAAAGCAAACAATCGTTTACAATCCCTCAAAAGGTGGTGATTGAGGGCGATCAATTGAGGATTCCGAAATTTAAAGAAGGGATTCGGGTGGTCGTTCATCGGACGTTTGCGGGTGCATTGAAGCAAGCAACGATTACCAAAACGCCCACAGGAAACTATTTTGTCTCGATTTTTGTTGAAACGCCCGATACCAAGGCTCTAAAAGCGGCAATTGCGCCAGAACAAACGCTCGGAATCGATTTAGGCATCAAAAATTTTGCCGTCACTTCAACGGGAGAACGGATTGAAAATCCAAGAACGCTTCAAAAGGTTTTAGCAAAACTCAAATTTACGCAACGCAAATATTCAACGTACAAAGGAAAACGCACGCAACAGAAATTAGCGTTATTGCACGAAAAAGTCCGCAATAAGAGACATGACTTTTTACATCAAATCACCAAAAAATTAGTCGTAGAGAACCAAACCCAAATTCGCATCGAACTGCCTACATTCGTGGGAGTGTTGACATGCGAAGCCGCTATCCCTTCAGGGTAGCGGTAGTTCACTACCTTTGTACTCTATCGTTTGTCGCAACACAAACCGATGAACCAACAGACTCTTTATAGATATGAAAAAAAATTATATTTAATTATTCAAATTTCAACATTAAAGACATGAAACCACGTTTCATCCTTGCGCTCTTGATGAGTTTAGGTGTAGTCAGCCTACCAATGTTCGCTTATGGCGCACCTTTTTACAAAACCACCCTTGTGAATGTTGCTGACGTGACTGGAAAAGTCACGGATGCCAAAGGCGAATCGCTGATTGGCGTATCCGTCTCCATCAAAGGAACTACCAAAGGTACTTTAACCGATTTGGATGGCAAATATACGTTGAATGCGAATACAGGCGATGTATTGGTTTTTACCTATATTGGTTTTAAAACCAGAGAAGTCCCTGTAACGGCGGACATGTCACCTATGACTGTTGTGTTGGAATCTACTGCAACAGACATAGGTGAAGTGACAGTGGTTGGTACCCGTTCCAACAAGCCGCGTACAGACGTTTCGCGTCCTGCGCCTGTAGATGTATTGAGTGCCAAGGATTTACAATTGACAGGACAAGTTGATTTGGCGCAAATGGTGCAATTTACCTCACCATCATTCAACTCAGCGAAGTATGGTATCAATGGCGTTGCCAATTACGCAGACCCTGCAACCTTGCGCGGTCTTTCGCCCGACCAAGTGTTGGTTTTGGTGAATGGCAAACGCCGTCATCAATTTTCTGCCCTCAACTTAAACGTTACGGTTGGTAAAGGGACGGTTGTGACGGATATGAATACGATTCCGTCTTTGGCAACAGAACGGATTGAAATTTTGAGAGATGGCGCAGCAGCCCAATATGGTTCGGATGCGATTGCGGGTATTGTGAATATTGGTTTGAAAAAAAGCATCAATCAAGGCAGTTTCAAAAGTCAATATGGCGTGACGGGCGAAGGCGATGGCGCATCTTACTTGGCAGCCGTGAATTACGGGATTGGTTTGGGCAAAGAAGGCAGTTATTTAAATGCAACATTGCACTATCAGTTTTCAGAAGGCACTGACCGTTCTGAAAATTATAGAGGACGGATTTACACCGCAGCCTCTGCGACTTGGGCGGCAGAAGATGCGGCTCGGGCGGTTACAGGCATTTGGTCGAGTACGAATGGAACGGGTCTTAGTAATTTCAAAGTGAGTCAATATGGCAGCAATCAAACCCTTGCGTATCAAGGTTTTGTGAATATGGGTTATCCAATAGATGACGAATGGTCTTTCTATGGTTTTGGGGGCGGTTCGCAAAAGCAGATTCAAGCAGGGGCTTTTTTCCGCACGGCGCAACCGACGAATGCCAATTCTAATCTTGCCATTCATCCAAATGGCTATGCACCGAGTTTGCCAGGAGCCACTTTGGATTATTCAGGCGTAGTGGGTTTGCAACGAAAAACCAAAGAAGGTTGGAATATGGATTTTAGCACGGGTTATGGCTACAATTACTTGGATTTGTGGGCGAAAAACACGTCAAACCCTTCTTTGGGCGGTGCTTCTCCAAAAGATTTTTATGTTGGTAGAAGTGCTTTTGGTCAACGCACGACCGAAATGAACTTTTCTAAAGCGTTTAAAGAACTTTTTGATTTGAAAGATTGGAATATTGCGATGGGCATGCAGCATCGGGTGGATGCTTTCCAATTGGTTGAAGGCGATCCGGAATCGTATGCAGTAGGCGCGTTGGCAACAGCGCAAGGAAAAGCACCTGGTTCAAGCGGTCGTCCTGGCATTGCAGCAGATGATAGAGTGGATGCAAGACGCTCGAATATGGGCGGTTATCTGGATATTGAGTGTGAACCCACCAATAAATGGTTGTTGACAACAGCTGTTCGGGTAGAGCGATACAGTGATTTTGGTAATAATTCAACGGGAAAAATGGCTGGACGCTATAAATTGACTGAAAATTTCTCGCTTAGAGGTTCTATCAATAAAGGTTTCCGTGCGCCGTCTTTACAACAAATTTTTAATAGTGTAACGACTTCTGCCGTACAAGCAGGTCAGATTCGCCAAACCAAACAATTGCGCAGTGATGACCCGCGTTTGGCACAAATCGGGATTGGAGCGCCACAAGCAGAAATTTCTTGGAATTTGAATGCAGGCGTTACTGCAAAATTGGCAGGCGCGAAAAATGCAGTAGGTACGGAATATTCTGAAACGCTGTTTACCTTAGATGCTTATCAAATTGACATTGCCAATCGGATTATCATTTCAGAAGCCTTGCCTGTGGCAAGTATTCCTGCTTTGAGAACCCGTTTCCCGGGCGTTCAAGAGATTTCGTTTTTCACGAATCATTTGAGTACACGCACAACAGGCGTTGATTTGGTTGTTTCTAATAAATACATGTTTGATAATAATCATATTTTAAATACCAGTATTGCGTTAACGAATAGCGTTACAACGATTCAAAAAGTAAAAGCGACACCCGATTCCTTGACAAATGGCGCGATCTATAATGTTTTAATGATTGATACGATTAGTCGTTCTTTGATTGAAACGGGACAACCGCGTACTAAAATCTTGGTCTCTGTGGGTTATCAAGCAGGCAAATGGAATACCAATGCGCGATTAAGCTATTTCGGAAATGTGCAAGCATGGGAAAAGCCAGCGGGTGGTTTCCATAGAACACAGATTTTTGGAGCTAAAACGTTGGTTGATTTGTCGATTGCTTACAACCTTACCCCAAAAATGAATATTACGGTTGGTTGCAACAACATTGGTAATGTGTATCCAGATAAAGTGTATAGCAATTATTCATCGTTTTTTGATGGACAAACGCCTTACACGCGAAATGCAAATCAATTTGGATTCAATGGCTCGTTCTACTACGCGAATGTAAATGTCACTTTCTAATACGTAAAATGTAGGATGCATCGGCACTTAGTAGTCGGGAAATAAATTTCCCGACTGCTAAGTGCCGATACACTTTATTCTTGATTTAAATCGTCTAAAATACACTACTTGTCCAATTTAATTTTACTGCCTGTAAGCCTCTTTGCAGGATGGCTCTTTCATCGGCTCAAAATCCTTCCTGAGAATGCAACTCAAACGCTTAATGGATTGATTATCAATCTCTTTCTTCCTGCTATCACCTTGCGACATACGGTTGAAATGCCTGTTCAATCCGCGTATTTGTTGCCTGTATTATCGGCTTGGTTGGTTTTTGGGGGCGCGTGTTTGTTTTTTTGGGGAATACACCGATGGACGCAATTCGACCGTTCTACACAAGGCGCGTTGATTGTGACCGCAGGGATTAGTAGTATTTCCTTTGTTGGATTTCCCATTTTTGAAATGCTTTACGGGGCAGAAGGATTGCAAGCAGGGATTTTAATGAGTTTATGTGGGACTTTTTTGATTTGTTCGACGGCGGGCATTGCGATTGTTGAAATTTATACCGATACGACAGGTTTGGTGAATTGGAAAACAATTCTTAAAAGTATTTTGCGATTTCCACCTTTTGCGACTTTTTGTTTTGCCTTTGTGTTACGTTGTTTGGGGTATCATCATTCGCCTATCGTGCTTGATTTTTTACAAAAATTGGGTAGTCCGATGAATGTCATTGCCTTATTCAGCATCGGATTTCAAACCGATTTTTCAATTAACAACGAACATATCAAAGCATTACGCTTAGGACTTTTTTATAAATTAATGATTGCGCCTTTACTCGTTTGGATGATTTATATCGTTGTTTTAAAACAAAAAGGCGCAAGTGCAAATATCAGCGTTTTAGGTTCGGTCTTAGGTTCGATGAATACGATTGGCATTATTGCGATTCGACAAGGATTAAATCCGCCTTTGATTGCACAGATGTTGAGCATCAGTATTCCATTATCGTTATTATTATTGCCCTTATTTTACGGATTATTATCATTTTAAAACACATAGGGCACATAGGTTTCATAGGGGCTATTTTTAGATTAATAATGCGTTTTTTTATAATATTAAAACAATGTATTGAATCAAAAGATAAGACCTTATTTGATATTATCAAAAAAAGTATATTTATAAAAATCGCCCCTATGTGTTCTATGTCTTCCTATGTACCCTATGTGTTTTAATTATCAACATTAAAAATTTTAAAAAAAGTGAAAAGAATCTTAACAAACCTTACGTTTTGGGTTTTAACAGCCATCATTTGTGGCATTTTATTGGGACATTTCAATCCTGCTGCGGCACTTGCGCCTGTACTTGACAAAGCCGTGAAAATCAATCTTTTTATTTCAGAATTTGAAATAAAAACGACATTCAGTGAATTTTTAAGCAGTATTTTCATCAGCAGCGTCAAATTATTCATCAATCCGATTATTTTCTTGACGATTACGTTAGGAATTATTTCGATGGGCGATTTGAAAAAAGTGGGCAAAGTCGGTGCGAAAGCCTTGATTTATTTTGAAATTGTAACCACTGTTGCTTTGGTGATTGGCATCCTTGTAGCCAATATCATCCGTCCAGGAGACGGCGTAACGCCGATTGAAGGCGGCGATATGACTAAAATTGCCGCTTACACCAAAAATGCAGCAGAATTTAGTTGGATGAAGTTTTTTTGGGACAATTTAACCTTACAAGTGTTGGTTTTAGCCATTCTTTCGGGCATTGTCATCAGCAATTGGAGTGGCAGACAAAAAGTAATTGATTTTCTGACACCGATTTCACAAAAAATCTTTTGGGCATTACACAAAGTCATGTATTTAGCACCGATAGGCGCGTTTGGCGGCATGGCGTTCACGATTGCCAAATACGGCATCAAAACGTTGTTACCCTTAGCAAAATTGATGGCAACCGTCTATATAACCATGGCTATTTTTGTCTTTGTCGTTTTTCATTTTATTTTAAAATATTACAAAATCAGTCTTTGGAGTTTCCTCAAATACATCCGCGAAGAATTGTTGATTGTGCTTGGTACGTCTTCTTCGGAAGCCGCTTTGCCGTCTTTGATAGAGAAATTGGAAAAAATGGGCTGTTCTAAACCAGTTGTTGGTTTGGTGGTTCCCGCAGGTTACTCGTTTAATTTGGATGGAACGACGATTTATCTTTCGATGGCAGTCATCTTTTTAGCGCAAGTTTTCCAAGTACAATTGAGTTTTGAACAAATATTGACGATAATCGGTATTTTAATGGTCACTTCAAAAGGTGCAGCAGGCGTTACAGGCAGTGGATTCATCGTTTTAGCCTCTACGTTAACAGCAATTAAAGTCATTCCGATTGAAGGTTTAGCCTTATTGTTGGGGGTTGACCGTTTTATGTCGGAAGCGCGGGCGATTACCAATTTTATTGGCAATGGCGTTGCAACGATTTGGATTGCGAATAATGAAAATGCTTTCGACCGCGCAAAAATGGAATTGGCATTTAGCGAAACGGCTATTTTAGAAGCAGAA
>JBDLWG010000591.1:0-6171 GCA_039804385.1 Bacteroidota bacterium | reverse complement strand
CCATGATACGTTCCATTTTCATAATTATCAAAATCGGCAAATATTTCATCAATTAATTTTTGATAAAACATTGGACGGCGTTGCACTCCAAAATATTCGGCAGAAACCGTGGCTAAATCGCGTCCTGCGGTTTGGATTTCCAGTACTTGGGTTGTCGTAACTTGATATACTTTGACACTATTATTCGTATTTTCCAAATGTGTTACAATGTAAGGCGAATGGGTTGTTACCACAAATTGTGTTTTAGGAAACGCTTTTGCCAAAATATCTAACAAACCTGCTTGCCATTTGGGATGCAAATAGGTATCCATTTCATCAATCAGACAAATGGCAGGCGTATTGAAAAACGTTTCTTTTTGGGTATCGGGCGTTGCTTCCCAAAGTCGTTTCATAAAAAAACCAACCCATCCCATCAGGTTATAATAGCCTTGACTCAACATGGATAAAGGCATGCCCTGTGGGAAATCACGGCTCGAAACCCGCGCTTCTCGGTCTAAAATCGGCAATAATTGAAAATTATTTTGCGTCAATTGGTTGATAATATGCGTTAATTTTTCAATAATAATGCGCAACGATTGTCTTTCTTCAAAAGGCGTTTCCACATCCACTGCTTTTTGAAACCAACGGGATACATCATCAAAACGATTATCAGGTTGATTGAAAATCAAGGTACGCAAATCCTCAATATTGGGCGTTTCAACATAATTCATCACAAGATTGCCGTTTTCGGGCTTTACCGATACGTGTGTTTGTTGTGAGAAACCCACAACAAGGTATTTTAATAGATTTGGTTTTTCACCATTCAATTCAAAACTTTGTTCTACATAGGCTTCTTCTTCAATCGTATGATGTGGTAAATTTTTATCATATTTAAAAAAAATCGTATTTTCACTTTTCAAACCATCCAATTCATAACTTACTTGTATTTTTCCTTTGGGGAAATAAGTCATTTTGCTCGTTGTTGCATCTTTCAAACGCAATAATCGTTGTATCGAAAGTTGTTTTGTCTGCGTCGAAAAAGGCGTAATACCTGTCAAACCAAGTGCAAGACTCCTCAAAATCGTGGATTTTCCAGAACCATTTTCGCCAATCAAACAAGTGACTTGATGAGTCAAATCTAAACGAATTGTGTCATAATGCCCAATATTATTTAATTTTAAACTTTTTAATTGAATCCCGCGTGCAATTGACGCAATTGGAATTGGAATTGGAATCGATTTTTTATGGCGATATTTTTCAATACTTTTCAGTGCGGTTTGATAATTTTCTAAGGTTGTGTGTGGAAATAAATGCTCTAATTGCCCCACTTTTATAAAGGAATCTATAATTGGTTTATCCTGTTTTATAAAATCATCTAAATTTTTGAGGTAATCATCGTTTGGATACACTTTCCACCAAATATCAACCATGCTACCAACAGATTCATCTTTTGTTATTGTCAATTTCAATAAAGGCGCGATATTTTGAAAAAAAGAAAATTTGATAGAACCTTTTGGCGCACCACAGACTAATACGCAAAAGACTTTTTCTTCTAAGCACCATAAATCTAAGCTAATATCTGAAGGAGATTCTGGTTTCGTTTTATCAGTGGTGTCCCAAAAACTGATACGCGGATAATAATCACTTTGAGTGCGAGGAAACCAATGACCCGTTTTCAATAGTTTCGTTAAATGAGGCTGAGTTAGTTGCACTGGCAAATTAGGGTAGTGTGTCAATAGAAAATCTAAACATTTCTCATGTATTTCTTGGATTTCATTCATATTTTTAAATGCTAAAATATTGATTTTTAAGGAATTATAACAAAAAGAAGATTTGAAACCCTCCATTTGTTGTAGTCGATTCGTTCATCCAGAATGGATTGAAATGCAAAAATGCGTTTATTTTACCAAATTTGTATCTTTGGCAATCCAAATCCGTATTTTTTAGGGAGGAACACATGGTGCTTTTGACTCCTTTTTGCAAAATAACACTTAAAACACATCCTAATTTTACTAAATTATTTTGCTAAATTCGCAATGATTAGCTTTTTTAATTGCGAATTTGATAATTATTAACGTTATTTATTGCGAATTATGTAAATTTTTTAAAAATTCATTAAAAAATTTGCAAATGAAGTTTTGATGCATTTATCTTTGCACCAGCATTTGAAAGAAAGTGCTAAAAATGTGAGGTGTTGAAATTGGCAGACATGCCCTCTTGTCTCGAGGGTGAGGAGTTCGGGATAAACGTAACATAATAGGGTTGACCACTAAGCGCGCAAATGTGTTACTGCTAACTGCCTCATGGAGGTTCGAGTCCTTCCCTTACAGCAAAGTCAAAAGGCTTGATAATCAATCGATTATCAAGCCTTTTGCTTTTGGGGTGGGTTTAAATTAGGCTTTTTAGGATAGGTAAGATTTTTTTAGAATTATACAATCCTAAAAAAATCCTATCCATCCTAAAAATCCTAATTCAAAAAATGATTAATGTTGCACTGTAAATTTACGCGTCAATTGAGCCGCTTCATGGCGAATTTTCACGTAATACATGCCATTACCGAGATTTGCTGTCGGAATTTCCAACTGATGCGCCCCTGCGGTATAATTTTGCCCTGCAACTTGATACAACGTCTGTCCTAATGGATTCGTGATTTCAATCGTCAAAGGCATGTTTTTATCCAAATCGAATTTCAAATTTAACATCGCATCCGACGGATTTGGGAAAATACCGACTTGACCAATCTCCGTCAATTCAGCCGTTCCAACCCGATATTGGCGTTCAATGGGGCGTTTGATTTCAGCAAACGTATTTCCGTCACCGCCGTTATACAATAACGTACCTGCCGCACCGATTGTCGTGCCTTTCCAAACCTTGAAATAGCCATACGTACCAATCACTTGTCCTGACGCATTATAAATATTGGTAAAACCATCGCCCCAATCGTCTTGAGACGCATATTCATAACAAACATTCGACGGCAAACGCACTTGATGCGTATAAACCGTGAACGCAGCCGTGTAAGTGCCAGCATTCGCTAAACTGGCATTTTTAGCACCTGGCACCACATTCGGATTGCCGCCTTGCGCTACTTTCACACCTGCTGGGTCTTTGATGAACCAGTATGATTCTTTTACATCCACATCCGTCTTGATTTCCACCGTAACGGTATCATATTGCAAAATAGCACCCCGTGTAATCGTTTGTTCCAACGTGTTTTTATACGTTTCATTATCCGTCATGTTATTCACAGACGCAATATCAAAACGCAAGATACTCGTATTATTGACGGTCACATTATCAAAAAGCAATGATTGAATATCATACTTTGCCATTGGTACTGCCAATGTTTTGGTTTGAATCAACGTACCATCTTTTTTCAAAGTCACGCTCACCGTCCGTGCGGTGTCTAAACCCAAATTTTCGATTTTAACACTCGGTTGGAAGGTTTTCGTATTACAAAAAATATCTTTGTAAGCGTCGTATTCCCGAAGCATTGCGTTATTCGTGCCAATAGCTGCTGGTGGACAATTGCGTGCTGCTGCCATGATATTCGCTTGCGTTTTATTGGGCACTTCCACCAAACGGCGGTCAGGACAAATCACGTAAAGCGTTGGATAATAAGCAATTCGGAAACTACTTGAAATACTTGAATTGTCAATAATCGGATAAGGCGTGTTCGCAACCCAATTGCCTTGTGTCGGTCTCGGACCCGCAATCCCATTCAAATTATCCAAAGTGGTTGCGCCATCGCCTTCGACGAAAAGAACGCGCACTTCATTCGTTCCCGCCGCGCCAAATTGATTGTGTATGTTTTTTAACGTACCCGCTTGGTGAAAAGACCAGCAAGGACCACACCAAGTCGCCGAAATATCCATGATGACGGTTTTACCCGAATCCAAGATAGCATACAAATTATGCGTATTGCCATTAATATCCGTCACATTGAAGTTCGGGGCGACGCTCCCCGCAGGCAATTGTGCATGAAGGGTAAAAGCTGTCATCAAGACAGGGATTAATGTAAAAAATTTTTTCATATAATTACGAAAGGTTTAAATTGACATTTTTTGATGTATGGAAAAATAAAATAGTGTAAGTTGTCGGAACGAAGATAAGACATTTTTGCATTTCAAGGCACATTTTGATTCAAAAAAATAAAAAAAATGTTAATATTTGTGAATGATTTGTTAATAAATCCTGTCACAATTTGTTTCAAAACCGAAGTGTGCCAATAAAGGAGCAGTCTTTATATTTGAACCAACAGAATCATAAACCAAAAAAAATGTTCCCACTTCACCATTACAACGACGAACCAGATGATTTTCACCATTGCGGCGCGGGCAGAACACATCATGCACATTTGATTACAATGCTTTTTAAAGCAACCCAATCAAAACATCAATCCAATGTGCGTGCTGCACATCGCCGCCGTTTGTGCCGAATGATCATTTGAATCAGGAATTTAGGAAATTTAGGAATGAAGGACGCAAATGCGTTCTTCATTCCTAAATTTATTTTATTCCTAATTCCAATCCATGAATTTCAAATTTTTATTTTGAAAAAATGGTTTTTAAAATATAAACATAAAAATATTCGACCCAAACGTGTCGAATATTTTGTTTATGCGTAAACACTTTAAAAAAATATCCGAATATCCAATTTTCCGCTTAATTTTGCAACGTTTTTTAACATTTCCACCTAAGATAGTGGAAACACCTCCTTATTTCAAATTACCATATATCGAATATGACCAAAAAAGTATATGAGGAAAGCCTCAAAAACTGGATTGAAGACGAAAAAGCAGCCCTTGAACTCATCCGCGTTGTCGGCAAATTGTGGTTGGATAAGTCTGTCGAATTAATTATTTTCCGCAATCAAATGGTGGATAGAAGTTCTTCTGAATTGTTGAATTTGCACCATTACGCTCGCAATGTGGTTCATCAGCCGTTGACCGTACATGACACTTTGGGTTTGGCGAAAGCCTTGCATCGGGTTCAATTGGCACCAAGTCGGATTGATGTGGGGCGACTTGGAGTCGAATGGTTGGCTAAAAAACAACATTTTGTGGATGAAATGGATTTCGTTTTGACCGAAATGAAGGATTTTATTGGCAATAAAATCAGTTTAGTGCCTAAAGATGTGGTTTTATACGGTTTTGGTCGGATTGGAAGGTTGGTTGCGCGGGAATTGATTGTTCAAGCTGGGAAAGGCGAGCAATTGCGGTTGCGGGCTATCGTCACACGGGATAAATCGCCCGAAGATATTTTAAAAAGAGCTGATTTGTTGCGGACGGATTCGGTACATGGCATTTTTCCGGGAACCGTGATTGCCGATGTTGAAAATCGGTGCCTTTTGGTGAATGGTCAGAAAATTTACATGATTAGCGCAAGCGACCCAGAAAATGTCGATTATACAAGTTATGGAATTAACAATGCGTTATTGATTGATAATACAGGAGTTGATAGAGATAGAGCTGGTTTATCGCGGCACTTAAAAGCGAAAGGCATTGAAAAAATATTGTTGACCGCGCCTTCCAAAGGCGACGTTCCCAATATCGTTTTCGGCGTAAACAGCGATGAACAGGATGAAAATGAAACGATTTTTTCTGCTGCTTCTTGTACGACGAATGCGATTGTGCCTGTTTTGAAAGTGGTGCATGAGGCTTTGGGCATTGAGCGCGGGCATATCGAAAGTGTGCATTCTTACACGAATGACCAAAATTTGTTGGATAATTTTCATAAAAAGTATCGGCGCGGACGCGCTGCCGCGCTTAACATGGTGATTACAGAAACAGGTGCGGAAAAAGCCATTTCCAAAGTGTTGCCAGAATTAGCAGGCAAATTTACGAGTAATGCGATTCGCGTTCCTACGCCGAATGTATCGTTAGCGGTGTTGAATTTGCAATTGAAACAAGTGATTACCAAAGATAAAATCAATGAAATCATGCGGCAGGCAGCTTTGACGGGTGGTTTGGTGGAGCAAATCCAATATTCGATGTCGCGGGAGTTGGTTTCGTCGGATTTGACAGGACATTCTTGTTCATCGATATTTGATAGTCCATCGACGATTGTTTCTACGGATGGGAAAAGTGCGGTTTTGTACGTTTGGTATGACAATGAATATGGTTATACGCGGCAAGTGGTGCGTTTGTCGAAACAATTGGCGGGTGTGATTCGATTGAGATATTATTAATAT
>JBDLWG010000590.1:0-5786 GCA_039804385.1 Bacteroidota bacterium | reverse complement strand
GATGATTTATTGCAATTGCAAGCCGTTTATAAAATTGTGAATCAAAATCCATTGGGTTCGGGCGCGGGTTATGGCGGTTCGTTGCCCTTGAATCGGCAACGCACGACCGAATTGTTAGGTTTTGATGATTTAAATTATAATGTCGTCCATGCACAGATGGGGCGGGGTAAATCGGAACATTTTGTGAGTTTTGCCATTGCCGCCGTAGCACATACATTAGCTAAATTAGCAATGGATATTTGCTTGTATATGAATCAAAATTTTGATTTTATGACCCTTCCTGACGAATTAACAACAGGCAGTAGCATCATGCCGCATAAAAAAAATCCAGATGTTTTTGAATTGATTCGCGCCAAATGCAATCGTTTACAAAGCCTTCCAAGTGAAGTTGCGCTGTTGACGAGTAATTTGCCAAGTGGTTATCATCGAGATTTTCAATTGTTGAAAGAAATCATTTTTCCTGCGATTGCGACCTTAAAATCGTGTTTGGAAATGACGCATTTTATGGTTCAACAATTGAGAATAAAGAATCATATTTTGAAAAACGCAAAATATAAGTATTTATATACCGTTGAAGCCGTAAATGAATTGGTGATGAATGGCACACCTTTCAGAGATGCCTATCGAATTATTGGACAACAGGTTGAAAATCAAACCTTTAGTTATGATAAACCCGTTCAACATACACACGAAGGCAGTCTTGGCAACTTGTGTAATGATGCGATTTATGCCAAAATGAAGCGCGTTTTAAAAACCTTTGATTTTGAAAAAACAGATTTAGCAATCCAACAATTAGTTACCCTTAAAAATTAAACCACTAACATGGCAAGTCATTTAAAAAATCTTTCCGAATTTGACGCAAGTAAATTACCCAATGCAGACGATATGGTATTCGGCATGGTGGTTTCGGATTGGAATCCCAAAATCACCCATACGTTGTATGATGGTTGTTACAATACCTTAGTCGAAAATGGGGCGAAAAAAAAGAATATTCATACGATTCAAGTGCCAGGAGCCTTTGAATTGCCCATTGCTGCAAAACTGTTGTTGAATAAATATCCGACTTTGGATGCTGTGATTTGTTTGGGTTGCGTCATCAAAGGCGACACCAAACATGATGATTACATCAATCAATCAGTGGCAGTCGGTTTGACACAATTAGGTTTAGCGAGCAATAAGCCAATCATTTTTGGACTTTTAACAACCAATGATGAACAACAAGCTATGGATCGCGCAGGCGGCAAGCATGGTAATAAAGGTATCGAAGCAGCCGTAACCGCGATTCGCATGGCAGATTTGCGGCAAGAGTTGGTGCAAAGCAAAAAAGGAGCGATAGGTTTTTAATCCCAAAACAAAAAGTGATAAATCATTGATTACAAATGATTTATCACTTTTTAGGATAACAACTTTTTCCATTTTTATAAAATTATTTCAAGCCATGCTTGTACTTGCGACACCGATACCTCCAATAAATCGGCTATCGTCTCTATAGAATTGCCTTTATGAAACATTTTCTGCACTAATTTGATTCGGGATAACCGTTGTTTTTCTTTTTCGGTTTTTAACAAGAGTTCTTTTTCTTTTTTAGCTTTTTCTTTTTCGGTTTTTAGCAATTGTTCTCTTTCCTTTTTAGACTTCTCTTTTTCTGCTTTTAGCAATTGTTGTTTTTTTTCTCTTTCCTCTTTTAACAATCGCTTGCGTTCCGCTTTTTCTTGTTCAATTTGCTGTTCTGCTTTTGCTTTTTCTTGCTCTGCTTTTGCTTTTTCTTGTTCTGCTTTTGCTTTTTCTTGTTCCATTTTAGCGATTTCTTGGTCTTTTCGGGCTTGGTCTGCCAAAAAAGCGCGTCGCTCTACGCCAAAATCTTGATGAGCCATCGTGAGTTTCCACATGTCGGCAGCTTTCTCTTCTCTTAATTGGTCCCCAAACGCTTGATAAAATTGGTCGTAAATTTTATCTAATCGTTCTTGCTCCCGATCGTGTTCCATCCATTTTTTAGCGGCTTCATAGGCTTCATTGCCCATCATCGCCCGTAACTCATCGGGTTCCATCCATTGGGTACTGAGTCTTTTAATCATTTCCGAAAAAATTAAGTTATTGACATAAGGTTGAAAATCAGCCGCTTGATTTTTTTTATGACGGGTTTTCTGAGCAAATTCAAACCATTTTACATACGGTTTATCTTGCTTATTTTTGACCACATTGTTTTGAAAAATATAAATCAAGCGATTTTGGGCATGGAAATCCAAATTATATTCGGTTCGATTTAAATAAATCCTTAATTGATTGCGCAATGCTAAAATGGCAGGTTTATTTTGACTCCAAATCGTGTCATCATTGATAAAATCCGCCAGCATTTTGGGATACGTGTTAAACTCCACAAAATCTTCTTTAAATCCAAAATTGGTTTCGGACATCCAGATAATGGAGATGACAGGCTTCAGTTCAGTATATCGTTTCGTAATGATTTCCTTTCCTGCGCTATTGAGTTCCGTTTTATCCTTGATGACCTCCAATTGAAGCCCTGTGTTCAAACAATGGTACAAATAGAATCGTTGGATCAAATAATCATGATAATCTTGCTGCATTTCGATAATCACATATTTGCCATTGATACGGCATCGAAAATCGAATCGCACGATAGACGCAGCAATCGTAATCTTAAAATCAGTTGAAATCAATTCGATTTCCGTGATTTCAACGCCTAACATATCTTCTAAAAAAGCTTTAGAAATCCATTTGTCTCCAAACACTTTTTTGAATGGTTCATCATTATTGAGGGGCACTAAATATTGCATGCATGAATTTTTTTTTTTAAATCAAGTAGTCTAAACGATTGAAAATCATTTGGAACTCCCCAATTTGGTTTTCTCATACCGATAACGAACGCAATTTACGCCTTTTTTTTGAAGTGTGCAAGTCGTTTTTTTGATAAAAATTTTATTTGCTGTTGAACACTTGCCCAATTGCGGCAAAAATGGAACGAGAAAAAAGGATAAAGTGAGTGAAGCAAAAGATATTTTAACAAAATTGAATCAATAACCGTTACAAGGCACGAATTTTCACCGATTTTTTTGATTCAAACATCGGTGAAAATTTGTAAAATTCGTATCCCGTAACGCCTCCACTTATCGCATTAAGGTCACATCGCCTTTGATTATTTCGGTATGACCATCAATATACAGGACTTCCGCAAAAAAGACATAAACGCCAACGGCGGCTTGTTTTCCATTAAAAAGTCCATTCCAACCCGCATCTTCAGATGCAGGATATACTTTCGGGGATTGAAAAAGCAGCTCGCCCCACCTATCAAATACTTTTAAATCCTTAATTTCCACCACTGTTTTGCCGCCATACAAGGTAAAATGGTCGTTTTTAGCATCATTATTCGGCGAAAAAATGTTTGGTGCGAAAACATCATTCCCTCGACGTACCAAAACAGTGGTTGAAGCCGTTCGTTTACAACCCAGCGTATCAATCGCCGTTACAGAATAACTGGTCGATTCATAAGGACGCAACATCGTATCGAAATGGCGCAATCGGGTATCACTCCAAAAAAAAGTATCCAATACGTGATTGGTCCGAATCCATAATCGAAAGCTATCCCCAAAATTCAATTCCACAGGGTCTGGCAATTTCAACAGAAACGTATCTGGATTGCGCAAATAAACGGTACTTTCGTGAAAACAGTTTTTGGAATCCAAAAGCCGAATGGTATAAAGTCCGCCCGATAAATTATTAATAAAAACTTGATTCTTAAACAATTCATTATCAACAACTAACGAATAAGGCGGCGTTCCACCATGTGCATAATTCAAGGAAATAATCCCATCTTTGCCATTGTGACAACGCGGCGAGGTGAGTTGATACGCAACAGAATCGGGTGCAGGCACAATCACAATGTCCACCTCATCCGAAACCGTACAGGCATCGGTTGCCACAATCTGCACATTATAACGCGTCGAAGCGGTCGGATGTACCACCACCACCGAATCCCTACTAAATGTCACTCCATTTTCCATCCACGTATAAACGCAATTTGGGCAACGCGGTATCGTCGCATCTAAGCGAATCGCCGCATTTTTACACAAAAAAGTATCATTTCCAATATCCACATCAAAAACACATCGAATTTTGGCAATCCACATATCATTATATTTGCCAAAACCGGGGTGAAAAACACCTCTCGCATCCTCCGATTTTTCAAAACCTCTATCCGAACTGGAAAAACCGCCGATTACAAAGGTCTTATCTGGCAATTGTAGCAACACTTCAGGATTGTCATTGCCCGCGCCGCCAATGCTCCTATCCCAGACTTTATTGCCATTTTTATCCAAATACATAAACCAATAGTCGTTGCCACCGCGCAAGGTATCCGTTTTGACCCCACTTTTCGGGGAATTAGATACGCCGCCAACAATGGAATAACCTGTCGAATTTTGGAATAAAACGGTTGCATCATCATCATTTTTGCCGCCATAGGTTTTTTCCCAAAGCAAATCTCCAAACACATTAATTTTCAAAATCCAATAATCGCGCTGCCCCCAATTGCGAGAACGCTTATTACCAACACTTTGGGAAGAATCCGACTGCGTACTACCGCATAACAATACATTGCCGTCAGGCGTGAGGCGAATGTCTTTCAATTCATCTTCGTTATTGCCGCCATAGGTTTTGTCCCAAATTCGATTTCCATTTCTATCAATTTTAATAATCCAAATATCCGTAAAACCAGCCCCGTAATTTTCACCCGATTTATCAAATCCAGCAGGCGAATCACTGTTTGAACCCAACATAAAATTGCCATCAGGCAAAGCAACAATGGCTTTCGGATAATGGTCTCGACCAATCCCACCGTAACTTTTATCCCATAATTTATTGCCCTGTGCATCAATTTTCACCAACCAAAGGTCATTTCGACTTGCCAATGCTGCCGAATCCGTAATGCTTGGGTCCTTGCGCAAATCATCCGATTTATCGCCACCGCGTTTGGAATTGGAATGCCCGTAAATTAAATAACCGCCATCTGAACTTTCTACAGCGGTAAATGCCACATCATCTGCATTGCCACCGTAACTTTTTTCCCAAACCAATGCCCCATCAGGTCGAATTTGAACCACCCAAAAATCAGAATTGCCTTTATTCAAAGAGGTTTTATCGCCGCTTGGCGTAGAATACGATTGCCCAATCAGCAAATAACCTTCTGGATTTTGAATAATTTTCCAACATCTATCCAATATATTACCGCCATATCGCTTATCCCATAGTTTGATACCCAAACTATCAGTGCGTACGACCCACATATCGCCTCGAAATCGACCCTCATCGGTGGTATCACGAGAGGCTTGCGACACATCACCGCCTTGTTTTGATAAGGTTTGACCTGCAAAAATGAAACCGCCATCCTGCGTTTGGATGCCCGAATGCAATTCTTCAAAATCAATACCCCCATAAGTCCTATCCCATGCGGGACGGGGTTGTGCTTGGAGCATGCAGTAACAACTTAGCCAAGAAACAAGCGTTAAAAGGAGGGCTTTTTTATATATGTTATGGTTCATAGACTTTTGAGTGCGATTTTTTTGACTTCCAACTCAAAACGGTGTATTTGAAAAGAATGGTTTATGGCGGTCATTTTTTAACAAAAGAATCTTGTAATTGGGATACTATTGGAACGCGGATGACACCGATTGGGCGGATTTTCGCGGATGTTCATTTGGGGGTTCCACTTTGGGGGCAATAGAAGTACGGATTGAACGGATTTTCACGGATTGGTACGGATTTTTGATTCA
>JBDLWG010000589.1:0-8961 GCA_039804385.1 Bacteroidota bacterium | reverse complement strand
AATATTTTCCGCCGCAATTGGTGCAATATGCCAATACGCAATTGAAATCAAAAATGCTTTTTGGAACCGATTTTCCATTGATTACGCCAGAACGGTGGTTGAAAGATTTTGAAAAAGCAGGTTTTAAGGAAGAAGTTAAACCATTGATTCTCAAAGAGAACGCAATTAAAATGTTGAATTTAGTATAAAGGGGACTTTACGTAAGTCTCACGTAAGTCTCACGTAAGTCTTACGTAAGTCCCCCCTTTTTTGGGGGACTTTACGTAAGTCCCTTCTTTTTGGGGGACTTACGTAAAGTCCCCCTTTAAATAAAAATTATTATGGAAACTCAAGTTGGTATCATCGGCGCAGGACCCGCAGGTTTGACACTTGCCTTGTTGTTGAAAAAACGAGGTATTCATGCGGTCGTTTTAGAAAATCGGAGTCGGGAATACGTCGAATCTCGAGTGCGTGCAGGACTTTTGGAACAAAATACCGTTGATTTATTCGACAATCTGAAAGTCTCTGACCGCCTGCATCAAGAAGGTTTAAAACATCATGGCATGTATCTCAGTTTTGACGGCGTTCGACATTACGTGCCCTACACGAAGCGCACGAAAGGCAGAGCCACCACCATTTATGGGCAACAAGAAGTGGTGAAAGATTTGATTAAAGCCTGTTTGGAACGCGGGATTCCGATTCATTTTGAAACGATGGCAAACACGATTGAAGGTATTGAAACAGGTAATCCAACGATTCAATTCACCCAAAATGGTGTAAATCAAGTTTTAACATGTGCGTTTGTGGCTGCATGTGATGGTTTTCATGGGATTGGTCGAAAGCATTTGCCGAAAGACAGTTATAATGAATATCGGATTGAATATCCGTTTTCATGGTTAGGGATTTTGGCGTATGCACCGCCGTCTTGCGATGAATTGATTTATGCGTACCATGAAAATGGATTTGCTTTATTGAGTTTGCGGTCGCCGACAGTGAGTCGGTTGTATTTGCAGGTTGACAATGGCGATAAAATTGAAAATTGGTCGGATACAGCGATTTGGGATGAGCTGGAAAAACGGCTTCATACCGAAGGTTGGGCATTGAAGCGGGGCGAGATTTTTGAAAAGGGCATTACGCCGATGCGCAGTTTTATGATTGATAAAATGCAGCACGGACGGCTTTTCTTAGCAGGTGACGCAGCGCATATCGTGCCGCCGACAGGCGCGAAAGGGTTGAATTTGGCAGTAGCAGATGTGAAAATTTTAGCCAATGGCTTGATTTCCTATTTTAAACAAAAAAATATGTATCTACTTGATAATTATACAAAAACGTGTTTAAAACGCATTTGGCGCGTCCAAGATTTTTCCAATTTTATGACGTATTTGATGCACAAACAAGCTCCACATGGTTCGTTTGAATATCAATTGCAAAAAGCGAAATTTGATTATATCCAATATTCCAAAGCGCAGGAAATGACGATTGCGGAAAATTACGTTGGTTTGAAAATCATTTGAATCAAGACGCATTTGCTTGATTTTTGCAAAAAAAATCAAAAAGGAATACTTTCTAAAAAGTTGATTTTCAAGGCATTATAACGTTTGGAGGGTTTCAAACCCTCCAAACGTTGTTGTCGTTTATTTAACAACTTACGTTTGTGTGTGTTTGAAACCCTCCAAACGTTGTTGTCGTTTATTTAACAACTTACGTCTTTCATTCCTGATTCAAATTATTTACAAAAGAATCTCTTGTTGCGCATCAAACATCGTTAATTGCGTTTTATCCATCAATCGCGTTGACAAACCTTGCAATTTTGGCATTTCATAATGGAAAAAGAACTTCATCGTCTGCATTTTAGAGATATAAAATAGTTTATCATCGCCTAAATCAGTCCCATTATGTAAGGCTTTATGCGCTGTTAAACCTTGTTTCAACCATTGCCAACCCACATTTAATATCCCAAATGCCTCCATATACAAATTGGCATCTGCCAAAAAGACTTCCATATTGCCTTCTTTTGCCAAGATAAATAGGTGATTCGTCACCTTTTGGAATTGACGCATGGCATCCATTTGTTGTTGCCAATACGGTTTCAAGGACTCAATATCCTGTGCATCCCAAACGTCTTTGGCAACTTCGGTGTACCAAGCCACTAAGCTACGCCCTTGATTTCCAACGACTTGTCTGCCTAATAACGCTTGTGCTTGAATGCCTGTAGTGCCTTCATACAAAGGCATGATGCGAACATCGCGTGCCAATTGTTCCAATTCAAAATCTTCGGTATAACCATAACCGCCCAAAACTTGAATCCCATGATTCACCGCAACACAGCCCATTTCAGCCCCATAGGTTTTCGCAACAGGCGTTAATAATTCCAATAAATCATTATAAGATTTTTGTGTTTCAGCGTCTTTGGCGACTTTTTCTAAATCCAAATATTTGCAACATTGTAATATAAAACTCAAACCACCTTCCACAATTGCCTTTTGCGACAATAACATTCTGCGCACGTCAGGATGATGAATAATCGTCGTTTGTTCACCCAAATTGCCTTTTTCATTCAGCCGCCGCCCTTGTGGACGTTCTTTGGCGTATTGCAAGGAAGCATGATACGCCGCAGACCCAATGTGAATGCCCGCCATGCCGACACCCAACCGCGCTCCATTCATCATCAAAAACATTTGGGGCAAACCTCGATTCGCTGCGCCCAATAAATAACCCGTGCAATCATTGTTATTGCCAAATGCCAAGTGCATGGCAGGAGTCGCTTTCTGCCCCATTTTGTGGTAAATACCGATGGATTCCACATCATTTGGCACTAATGCTCCCTTTTCCAATCGTTTTTTAGGCACAATGAACAAAGAAATGCCTTTGGTCCCTTTCGGTGCGCCGTCTATCCGCGCCAAGACCAAATGGATAATATTTTCAGAAAAATCTTGGTCACCTGCGGAAATGAAGATTTTTTGACCAGTAATTTTATAAGAATCATCTGCTTGTGGGTGCGCCATTGTCATCACGTCGGACAACGAACTGCCTGCTTGCGTCTCCGTCAAACACATCGTGCCTGTCCATGCGCCCGAAAGCATTTGGGGCAAAAAAGCCTGTTTTTGAGTTTCGGTACCAAATTTTAAAATCAAACCTGCCGCCCCTTTGGTCAAATCGGGGTACATCACGAATGGATTATTGGCAGACCCGATGATGGATTCTAAGGCAGCCGCAATCATTTTGGGCAATTGCGTCCCATTCCATTCATTCGGGAAAACCGCCGAAAGCAATCCCGATTCACTAAACATTTTATAAAATACTGGAATCGAAGGATGTACTTTGACTTGTCCATCGACTAATTCGGGTTGCTTTCGATCCGCTTCCACATAAGCAGGGCGGGCAATCTGCGTTGCAATATCGGTTGCCGCGTCCAAAACCATGGAAAAAGTATCGCGGTCATGCGCACTGTAATATTCATGTTGGGTCAAAGACAAGGCTTCTAAAACTTCGTATAACAAGAAATCTATATTCCTGCGAGAAAAAAACTGGTCAGACATATTATAATTGAGTTAATATTTTGAACAAAGATAAAACTTTTTTTACTAATTTTGTTTTTTTTAAAAATCATCAAAATATGAAATACATCTTTCAAACCTTTACATGTGGCGTGGTTGCCGTTTCGGTTGAAAAGCAATTGGAATATGACCTGTTATGTTCACCATAATGATAGTATTTTGGTACAGAAATATGATTTTTTGACCGTAATGCTGCAAAGTACGTCCTTTTTTGAAAAGGACGTACTTTGCAGCCTTTTTATTTCAACAAATTTTGTTTTAAAAACAAAGCAATTGCCGCAAACACATAATCTCGATTCGTCCGTTTGTAAATGCCATGTCCTTCATCTTTCGCCATGACGTACCAAGTCGAAACCCCATTTTCGCGCAAAGCAGCCACCATTTGTTCCGATTCGGAAAGCGGTACACGCGGGTCATTCGCGCCTTGAAAGATAAACATCGGCTTTGTAATCTGCTTAATATTCGTCAAAGGCGATATTTTTTGTAAAAAAGCACTCATTTGCGGGTCTCTTTCGTCGCCATATTCGACGCGGCGCAAATCTGCCCGATACGAACTCGTGTTTTTCAAAAAACTTACAAAATTGCTAATGCCATATAAATCAATCCCACATTTCAACCGATTGTTAAAATGCGTCATTGTTGCAAGTGACATATAGCCACCATAACTTTGTCCCAAAACCGCCATTCGTGTCGAATCTAACACAGATTGTTTTGAAGCCCAATCCAATAATGCCCCAATATCCTGCACCGAATGTTCGCGCAACACGCCATTATCCAATTTGACAAAAGTTTTGCCATAGCCACTCGAACCGCGCACATTCGGCACTAAAACCGCAACGCCCAATTCATTTGCCAAAAATTGTCGCCAAGCATTGAAATCTGGGAACGATTGTCCTTCGGGCCCGCCATGAATTTGAATCACAACAGGCACTTTACCCGTCGCATTTTTCGGCATATACACCAAAACAGGGATTTTTCGGGTTTCCCCTGTCCGTTCATCCTTATCAAAAGTAGGAAATTGTCTCAAAACGCATTCCGCAAAACCATTCGCAGGCAAACCGCCATTTTCGCTAAAAGTCCAACGTTCCACACTATTTTTATCCAAATTCAAAACATAAACATCTTTGGTTGCTGTTGGTGTCGTCAAGGTGAAAGCGAGTAATTTGCCCTTTTTATGCAAAGTCATATTTGAAATCACACCGCTTGGCAATGTAGGTGCGGGTTTTTGTTTTAAAGTGCGCGTATCTAAAACATTTATTTTGTAATAACCACCTTCATTACTGGTAAAAACAAGGCTTTTTTCATCAGGCGACAATTCAAAATCTTCTATATCCCAATTCAAATCGGCTATTTTACTTAGGTTTTTACTTTTAAAATCATAAAAACGCAAACCCGTAAACTCCGAATCTTCATCGCATAAAACATAAAAACCATTGCCATTGCGGGTTAATTGAGCGTGTTTATAAGCGATTTGCTTTTCAGAAGGATGCACTTGCTCCAATTTTTTATCTTTTAAATCCAAAACATATAGTTTAGATTCATTAATGGATAAATAATTCAGAACCAACATTTTAGATTCGTCTTCCGACCAATCCAAAATACTCCAACCACCACCTTTGTTTTCTAAAATCAATTCAGGCGCACCGCCATCCAATGTTTTAACATAAAAATCCAAACTGCCCGCAGTCCGTTTGTTGCTCGTAAAAGCAATTTTATCACCCTTGGCATTCCATTTTGCATTGCCATTTCGACTTTTACCATCGGTTAATAACTGATGTTTAAAAGATTGATTATCAAAGAAATAGATTTGATAATTTTCATTGCCCCCCATATCTTTTAAGTACAAAAAGCCTGACCGCGCAGGATTCGGACACGCACTGGCACTTGTCAAAGGCTCTTTGGCAAAAGTCAATTGTTGGCGATACGCGCCTGCTTTCGCAACGTGATGGATTTGGGCAACTTCGCCGAGTTGTGTTGAAATGTAAATGCCTTCGCCTTTGCTATCCCAATCGGCAAAGGTCGTACTGCGCACATTTTGGTATTGTTCCCACCGTTCTTGCAAGGTGGCGGGTAACTCAGGCACTTGGTCTGTAACTAAATTTCCAATGCTCTTTTGTGGCACCGTTTGCGCACAAAGCATTGTTACACAAAGGGTTGTGATGAGAAAAGGGCTAATTGTACGATTCATTTGCATCATGCTTTTTTAAAATGGATGAAATTTTCTTGTAATGACAACGAAACTACGATTTCAAACTTGAATTTCACGAATTTTTAGGAAGGATTCGTAAAAAAAATTGTGAATCGTTATCGTTACAAGGCAACCCATTTTAAATAAGTGAATACCAAATCCCTTTACCAACTCCATTTTGTTTAATTTGATGTATTTTAACAAGTTTTTCAAGATATTTTCTCAAATTATGCCGAGAATAACGGGTCATTTTTTCTAATTCGCTCATCAGCCCCACCATTCAAGGTCGTGCCAAGTATAGCAGGTGCTTTAACTTCATCTAAATCATTGATTTTCAAATATTTAACCTTAAAGAATTTCCACTTTATAATCGGCAATCCCTTTAATCGTCGTCAAAAAGGAAACGCCGATTCCAACAATCGGGAGTTCCCGATACCGCAAACGATCGGCATAGCGTTTATCCTTGATGTATTGTAACGCAACTTCGGCACTTTGACCGACTTTAAATTCAAATAAAAAAACATGCGTTTTCGTAATCACGACCGTATCCATGCGTCCCATAGAAGAATGCAATTCACTGTGTATGTCCGTTCCAACCATTGTAAAAATGAGGTGAATCACTGCATGGAAGAATTTCTCCTCGTGTTTGATATAATTTTGGTCGGGAATCGACTGAATCAAATGATTTAATTTTTCAATGACTCGAGCCAGATTATTGTTCACCAAAGCCCGCGAGATTTCCAGATGATGCAGTTCGGTGACTCTCGTATGCGTATATTCGCCCAATAAAAAGCGATTAAACGCCTGTTTTACCTCTTGATTCGGATGTTTTAAGATAAAAGTACGCTCGTGAGCAGGGCTTTCTTGCAAAACTTCCTTAATCGTCAAGTAACCTGTTTGCAAAAGCAACGAATCTAAATCTAACTGGTCTTGTTGTTCCAACACAAAATTACTGAGAATCGTATCGCTTACTTCCTTTTCTTCTAAGCGGTATTCAAAGCGTTTGCTTAATAATTTGACTAAAAAAGTGGGCGTTCCCGTTTCAAACCAATAATCTTTATAAATCCCAGTATCAAAAAAATTTAAGACCGAAAACGGATTATAGACAAATGTTTTGCCATCCCAACTGTACCCATTATACCAAAATTTTAAGAGTTGAAGCGTTTCGGGCGGCATTGTTTCCAAATAAGGAGCAAAGTTCGACTCCAATTCGGCTTGCGTACAACCACAAAGGGCGGCATATTTGGGGTTTAAAGTCACGTCCGAAAGGTGATTTAAACTCGAAAAAATCGAAACGCGGGCAAATTTGGTTACGCCCGTGATAAATAACAGCCGAATATCTTTCGATGCATCTTTCAAAATGCTGAAAAATTCTTTTAAAATCTCTCGATGTTCAATGGATTTGGTGTAATCAAACGGGTCAATGTGGTCGATAATCGGGCGATCATACTCGTCAATCAAAATCACCACCGATTTGCGAGATTTCCGCGCTACTTTTTGAATCAACTGTTGAAACAATTGTCCAGGAGTGGTTTTCGTGAGTTTCACCTTGAATGTGGCAGCACTATCGTGTATCATGGTTTCCAATGCCTCCGTCAAACCATCTTTATGCCCGATAGCATCTAACGAAAACCGAATCACGGGGTGTTTCACAGACCAATCCCATTGATCTGCAATCCACAACCCTTCAAATAAGGCTTTATTGCCTTTGAACAATTCCGCAATCGTATCTAAGGTCAATGACTTTCCGAATCGTCGTGGACGGGATAAGAAATAATTACTATCGGTTGCGCGACATAAGTTATAAATATATTTTGTTTTATCCACATAAATCATATCGCCTTTTCGGATAGCCTTGAAATATTGGCGACCAATCGGTAATTGCGGTAATGGCTTCATTGTGACAATTTTTTAAAGGTAAGCCTTCTAAATCGGCTTGCCAAATTTTTAAATTATTTTTAAGAACTTGAATTGTTTTTTAACAATTAATTGATTTTCAATGATTTGTTAAATGAAGTGCTGCATTCCGAAATCGTTAGAGCGTTTCTACTTTATAATCGGCAATTCCTTTAATCGTCGTCACAAAGGAAACGCCAATGCCAACAATCGGGAGTTCTCGATACCGCAAACGATCGGCATAGCGTATATTCGCCCAACAAAAAGCGATTAAAAGCCTGTTTTACCTCTTGATTGGGATGTTTTAAGATAAAAGTACGCTCATGCATCGGGCTTTCTTGCAAAACTTGCTTAATCGTCAAGTAACCTGTTTGCAATAATAGCGAATCAATGTCTAAATTCTCTTGTTGTTCCAACACAAAATTACTTAAAATAGTGTCACTTACTTCTTTCTCCTCCAACCGATATTCAAAGCGTTTGCTCAATATTTTAACTAAAAAAGTAGGCGTTCCCGTTTCAAACCAATAATCTGCATAGATTTGGGTTTGAAAAAAACAGAGTAGCGAATAGGGATTATAAACAAACGTTTGACCGTCCCAACTATATCCATTATACCAATATTTCAAATAACGAAGCGTTTCAGGCGGCATTGTTTCCAAATAAGGAGCAAAATTCGATTCCAATTCGGCTTGCGTACAACCACAAAGGGCGGCATATTTGGGGTTTAAGGTCAAATCCGAAAGGTGATTTAAACTCGAAAAAATCGAAACGCGGGCAAATTTGGTTACGCCCTTCAAATAAGGCTTTATTGCCTTGAAATAATTCAGCAATGGTATCTAAGGTCAATGATTTTCCAAATCGACACGGGCGCGACAGAAAATAATTTTTGTCGTGTAACCGACAAAGTTCATAAATATACTGCGTCTTATCCACATAAAGGTAGTTATTTTTGCGAATAGAGCCGAAATATTGTTGACCAATTGGCAAATCTGGTTTCATTGTGACAATTTTTCACAAAGGTAGGTTTTTTAAATGGTCATGCCAAACTTTTAAAATGCTTTTTTTGTATTTTTAATTACAATATATTTTGTTTTAAAATTTTGCAAAAAAAAGGATATGATACTTTTGTCTGAATGTGGATTTCTTGGATTCAGTGGATTTTTTTACAAAAAAAATCCACTGAATCCAAGAAATCCACATTCAAACAAAAATATCAACGTTAATTATTTCAATTTAAACGTCACGGTTATGCCGCCGCGTGCATCCACATTGTTGAAAGAAGAAGTGGTGTACGGAATTGTTTTGTTATAATCAAAAAACAATCGTAAATCCAAGTTTGCA